>CAINMG010000141.1 GCA_903850725.1 Candidatus Staskawiczbacteria bacterium | reverse complement strand
TTATTTTTATATTCATACATAGTGGGTGGTAAATTTTCACCTTTTTTCATTATTTTCCCATTTATTCCTATATAATAAATATCTTCTGGGTTTGCATAAATTGCATAACCACCTTCTCCGCCCCTAGCTCCAACATAATGAATATCCGTTTTTATGTACGGTAAATTTCTAAATTTAGCAAAATCACTTAATGTTGATGCAATTTCGTGGGGAACAAGCTTGTCTTCACCTGAAAACATTGTTGCTTTCAAAATTCCAGAATCAATCATTTTTTGTAATTCAGCAATCTGTTCTTTTTTTAAATCAGTATTATTTTCAGTTTTTTTAGAATAATTTTCTATTTTTTTATCTAGAATTTCTTTTAATGCAAATCTTATATGGCTCCAAGCATCTCTATCTTCAACTAATTCTCCACCTTCATGCGCATCTATAAAAATATTTGGGGAAATGTGTACAACAGCAACATTATCTGGTGTTTGAAATACTAAACCACTACATTCACCAAAGCTTTTTGCCAATATTCCAACTCTGCCCCCAATCATTCCTTCAACTCCTATACCTTTTTTATAATCAAAACCATTTTCTGGATATTTAATCCTGTCATCTTTAAATTCTCTTTGTAGCTTTTTATTTGTTATTTTAGCATTTTTTTCAGCTTGTGAAAATGATTCTAGCCAGGTTTTAAATTTATCAAAAGGAGAATCAGTAGTAATTTTGTTTTCTTGTCTCCACTGGTCTCTTGGCTTTCTTACGGCCCTATATCCATTATTTTTTGTCATTTTTAATTCTAAAGCCTCCCTGACTTTCAATAATTCTTCTTGGTCCTCTTTCTTATATTTTGATTTATCTATTGTCCTCTGATCATCAGTTATTGGTTCTTTATAGTCTTTAAGTTTTTCTTCCTGGAAATCATTAGGCTCCTTTTCAAATTTTGGTTCTCCATTATACATAGAATTAAAATGTTTTTATTATTTTTTAAATGAATAAGAAGAAAGTAAATACAAATAATAGTTTTTGGAAATATTATTTAATTCTTTTTGCGTACTTAAATTTATTTTTAATTTTAAAAGTGTTTCCCATTTATTTGCTAAAATTATTCGTAAAATTTTGATAACATCAGAGTCCACAGCAGTGTCATTCCCGCGCCAGCCCGAGGCTGGTCCGCCTTGGGCGGATATGCGGGAATCCAGAGTATTTGTAGCATGACAATCTTTACAAACTACTCCGCCATCTTTATTTGAAAAATATAATTCTTTCTCATTTAGTTTGCCGTGGCAGTGAGCGCAGTTTGAAAGTTCTGGAGTATAGCCTAAAATTGCAAAAAAATTCCATAAGAAATAAATAAAAATTAGGTTGTAGCTTGTAGCTGGTAGGTTGTAGGTATTGAGTTTTTTAAAAGTTTCGATAATCAAAGCGAATATCTCGTGGTCATGTTCTTGACCATGAATAAAAGCTTCTAAAACTTTTGCAATTTTGCAAGCTACAGCAGATTTTTCTGGATTAATTATTATATCAGAAAATTTGTGTATTAGCACGGCATCTGTTAAAGTTTTTTTCTTGCCTTGCACAAATTCAATTTCTGATAAGTAAAAAATATCAATTCCGGATTTTAGTTTTGAATCAATTTTTCTAATGGATCTTGCCCAAATATCAATTTTGCCAAAATCATAAGTAAAAACCGTAAAAATTCTATCTGCCTCGCCTCGGTCTCGTTTTTTATAAATAAACCCTTTAGTTCTATATTGCAAAGCCATAAAATTATCTTTGGTATAAATAAATTGGTAGGGAATTAGGGCTTTGGTCAATTTTGATTGGCGTCCAACCTTGTATTGGCCAAGCATAAACAATTATTTTTGCATTAGGTTTTAATTCTTTTTCAAATTTTGCTTTTAGTTTTGGGTAAATGCTTTGCATTAAAAATAAATAAACAATATCTGCATCGCTTAAATTAATATTCCAGAAATCCTGAAATTGTATTTTTATTTTGTCATTCCCAACTTGATTGGGAAGGCCAGGGTTTTGCGTATTACTCTGGATTCCCGCTTTTGCGGGAATGACAGAGAGCAAAACATTTATTTTTGCGTGTAAGTATTGTGCCAACGAAAGCTCAAATCCAATAGCATTAGCCCCAGCTTTAGTGGCTGTAATAACTAGTCTTCCATCTCCACATCCCAAATCATAAAATTTCTGCCCAGGTTTTATTTCTGCTAATTTTAAAAACCTTTCAACATCCTTTTTTCTTGTTGGTACCCATGGAGCTCCTCTCCAGCACGCCCATCCAGCTGACACCAACAAAACAAAGAATATAAAATACAAAATATCAACAAAATTCATAAATTTCAAATAATATTATTTATCGCCGTATTTTCTTAAAAAAGCATCTTTATCCATATGCATATTTGCAACATTTTCCTCTTCTCCAAATTTAGCGTTAGCAGGGTCTTTAAAATAAAGTTCTTTCTCTTCTCCGCTAATTAATCCGTCCCAAACAAAACCAAGCTGTTCAAGTCGCCTTCTGCCACTTTTACTGGCGCAAAGCCAAGATTTGGCCGTTACTTTTTGAATATCTTTATTTTTTTCTAAAACAACGGCCAATTTTCTCAAGCCATCTTCGAGTAGTTCTTCAACTCTTGCCATCCCATCTTTTTTGCCACGCTCTTTCAGCAGTTCAGCTACAGATTTTAAATGTATATGAATGATATCTTGGTCTACTCCGTAATATAATATTTCATTAAGCGGTAAATTAGTTGCTTCTGCTGCTTCTCTTTGAAAATCTTCGGGGCGTTCTGCGTGAAAACATAATATCGGTTTTAGGGCCTCCAAAACACGTTCAACAAACTCATTTTTATCTGCAACATTAACACAAGCTTCTAGTGAGACTTTTATTTGTTCTCCATCAAAAAATTCTGATTTCAACATTGGTCCAATTTTGGCTAATATTGCATCTATTCTTTCTCGGCCGGTATTATTTTTATTAAAATAGCTTTCTATATTTTTCCCACTTTCTGCGAGCAGGGTTGGATCAATTTCTATTTCTCTATCTCGTGAATTTTCAAAATTTGCCATAATTTTATTTAATTATATTTTAGTGACTTCTATTTTTAGTTCAGTTCCGACTTCGGTAGTAATTTCTGTGGCGCGGAATTCTTTGAGTAATAGATCCTTGTTTTTTTCTATGATATTTTTCTCATATTCAGGAGCAGAAAGTTTTACAGAAATTTTATCGCTTGGAACTAAATTTTGATTTTTTCTTTCTCCTTGCAGTGCTCTAACTATCTCTCTTAAAACACCTTCTTCTTTTAATTCATCGGTTAAATTTGTGTCCAGCTCAACTTCTATTTCAGCTTGCCCTGAGCTTGTCGAAGTGTCAAAAATTATTTCTTTGACATTTACTTCATCTTTAATCAAGCCGAGCAACTCTTCGTTGTTTTGGATTTTAGATTTTAGATTTTTTACTTTTAAATTTGCTAATGGTTGTTTTACTTTTATTCCCTTTATTACTCTTTCTCCTAGCGCTTTTGCGACAATATCTCTTACTTCTTGCATTTTAGATAAAAGGTCTTGGTCTATTTCTTTTACTTTTGGCCAATTACACAAATGCACACTTTCTTGATCGCTGTTTTCTTTTGTGGCAGAAAAAATATATTCTGCTAAAAACGGCATAGCAGGGGCCATTACTAAAGACAAATTATATAAAACATAACGCAAAGTTGAAAGTGCATCTGTTTTATCTGAACTCTCATCTTTAAATCTATCTCTGCTTCTTCTTAAATACCACACAGAAAAGTCATCAATAAAATCTGTAAGTGGCCTTGTTGCCAAATCTACGCGGTAATTTTCGTAGCCACTGGTAACAGCTTTTATTAATTGGTTTAAACGTGACAAAATCCACGCATCAAGAATATTTTTGCTGTTATCAGAGGCTGGGGTTTGGTTTTGATAAAGCTGGTAAAAAGAAAGCACATTTGATAAACGCGAAATATTTTTCTTTACAATTTCATCAACT
>CAINMG010000140.1 GCA_903850725.1 Candidatus Staskawiczbacteria bacterium | reverse complement strand
TTTTTTCTAACTCACTAAGTGCATACTCAAAACTAAGTTTATTTTTCATTTCATTACACCTCAATTTCTTTAACTTCAGAAATAAAATTACCGTTAGACAAACGCACTTTAACTTTGTCACCTAAAGCTAAAGAGATTGCATTATTAATTGCTTCACCTGAATTTTCTTTTGTGCAAAAAGCGTAACCTCTTTTTAAAACTGATAGTGGCGAAAGAATATTTAATTTATCAATTAATGAACTAAAACCAACAGTTTTACTTTCATAAATATTTTTTGATAAATATTCAACACGACTACTCAGTTCATCTGTGCGTTGCTGAAAATCAAAAATAAGTTCTTCTGGATTTTTAAAGTATCTGCAATTATTTACTGCCTCAAGGCGATAAGTTAAATTTTCTATTTTATTTGAAAGAGCAAATGAAATTCTATTTTTTAACGAAACAAATTTTTCTATTACTTCAGTGCTATTTCTAACCACCAACTCTGCAGCTGCCGACGGGGTTGGGGCACGAACATCTGCAACAAAATCAGCAATAGTAAAATCAGTTTCATGACCAACACAAGAAATAATTGGAATTTTAGAACTACTTATTGCTCTTGCAACAACTTCTTCATTAAAAGCCCATAAATCTTCTTTGTCGCCACCACCTCTGCCAAGCAATATAACATCTGTTTGTGGAAGGTGTTTGTTAATATTTTCTAACGCTAAAGCTATTTCATTTTTTGCATTTTTACCTTGCACTTTAACTGGATAAATTAATATCTCAAGTCCAGCAAACCTACGGTTAATTACTGAAAGCATATCATGCAAAGCTGCCCCAGCAATAGATGTGACAATGGCTATTGTTTTAGGAAACTCTGGAAGTTTCTTTTTATTTGACTCTTTAAACAAACCTTCTTTTTCTAATTTCTTTTTTAACTGCTCTAATGCTATAGCTTGTGCCCCAACACCCGATGGTTCTATGTAAAATGCCAAAAACTGGTATTTGCCAGTTTTTGTGTAAAGCGATATTTTACCGTTTGCAATTACTTTTTGACCATCTTCTAATGCAAATTTTAATGCTTTTAGCGACGCACTAAAACATATTGCAGATATTGTTGAGTTTTCATCTTTCAGCGAAAAATAGGCATGGCCTGAAGGATAAATTTTTAAACCATAAATTTCACCTTCAAGCCATATTTGCGGATATGTATCTTCAAGAACAGAGCGCAGTTCAGTATTAATTTCCGTAACGGAATAAACCATTCTGCCGTCAGTAATCATAGTTTTAACTTTGCAATGTAATACTCTTTATAGAAATTGCCTTGCCACTTTTAGAATCTATTTCAACAACGCATCCTTGCATAAGTGCAGGGGTTTGCGATATTACAAAATTTTGTGGCATTCCAGTTATAAATTTTTTAAAAACAGCATCTTTATCCATTCCTATAACACCACCACCAGGCCCAGTCATACCAGCATCAGTAATATATGCAGTACCATTTGCTAATACTTTTGCGTCTGAAGTTTGTATATGTGTGTGCGTTCCAATAACAGCTGATACCCTACCATCAAGGTATAAGCCCATAGCAACTTTTTCAGATGTAACTTCTGCATGAAAATCAACAAATATATTTTTTGTTTTACCTGCTATTTCAGACAATATATGGTCTGCTTTTGTAAATGGGTCGTCGG
>CAINMG010000139.1 GCA_903850725.1 Candidatus Staskawiczbacteria bacterium | reverse complement strand
CCAAAACAGAATTTGTAACAGAAAATAATGCTACAAAAATTAAAATTGATAAAATAAATTTATTCATATATTTATTATACAAAAACTTATTCTTTAATGCAAGCACCAGAAGCAACTTTATCCCCCTCATCAAGTTTCATAATTCTTACGCCCTGAGTAGCTCTGCCAGATAAAGAAACAGATTTTATAGCAGTTCTAATAACTTGGCCTTTTTGCGAAATTACAATTAAATCTTCCTCCTCCAAATTACCTTGCAAAATTGATGACAAAACTACTCCACCAGTTTTGGGTGTTATTTTTGCAGCTTTTACCCCAGAACCACCCCTTGTCTGAACTTTAAATTGTGATATTTCTGTTCGCTTGCCATATCCATTTTCCATTACTACCATCAAAAATTGTTTTGAGGTTTTGGCATCAGCCAATTGTTCTTTGGAAAGCTTTTTGATAACCTCCATTCCAACAACCTCATCTCCGCCTTTCAAGCGCAAAGCCCTTACACCAGAAGCAGATCTTCCCATTGCTCTTACATTATTTTCCTTAAATCTTATAGAAACTCCTTTTTTAGTTACCAAAATTATTTCATCTTCACCGGTAGTTTTTACAACTTTTCTTAATAAATCTCCTTTATCCAATTTTATAGCAATAATCCCAGATTTTCTAACATTGCCAAATTCATCTAAAGCAGTTTTTTTAATCGTTCCATCTTTTGTCACCATTACCAAAAATTTGTCTGGATTTTCTGTTTGTTTATTTTCTTTGGCAGGTATTTTGCCCTGAGCATTACCAACAGTAGTTACCAATGATAAAACTTTTTCTTCGGTAGAAATTTCCAAAAAATTCATCAAACCCCTACCTCGAGCTACTCTATTACCCTCGGGAATTTCATAAACTTGAGTTTGGAAAACTTTTCCAGAATCAGTAAAAAACATCAAATTGTCGTGTGTCGAAGCAGCTAAAAAGTGTTCCACAATATCATCTTGCATTGTTTTCATTCCCACAAGCCCCTTGCCACCTCTATGCTGAATTTTGTAAGTATCTGGATTTATTCTTTTGATATAACCGCCTGTAGTTAAAGTAACAATAGTTTCTTCTAAAGGTATTAAGTCGATTTCCGAAACTTCACCCAATTTCCCCTTAACAACCTTAGTCCTTCTTTTATCTCCATATTTTTCTTTCAAATCAACCAACTCTTTTTTAATCATCTCTTTTAACTTTTCTGGATTTTTTAAAATTGCAGTTAACTCTTTGATAAATTTTATAAGCTCAGCTAATTCATCTTCGATTTTTTGCCTTTCTAACCCAACCAAAGTTTGCAATCGCATTTCCAAAATTGCAATGGCTTGCCTTTCAGTAAGTTTAAATTTTGCAATTAAATTATTTTTAGCGTCTTCTCTATCAGTAGATTTTTTGATTACAGCAATTACAGCATCAATATTTTTTAAAGCAATTATCAAGCCCTCTAAAATATGGGCTCTTTCTTTGGCTTTGTCTAGATCAAACTGCACCCTACGAGTGGTAACTTGTTTTCTGTGTTCAATAAAATATTTTAAAACATCTAAAATTGATAAAATTTCTGGCTGAATGCCATCTACCAAAGCTAATAAATTTAAATGAAAAGTTTTTTGTAAACTGGTAAATTTATAAAGTCTATTTAAAATTCTTTGTGGCTCATAACCTTTTTTAATGTCAATTGAGATCCTCATTCCATCTCTATCAGACAAATCTCTAATATCTCTTATGCCTTCAATCTTTTTATCTGAAACCAAGTCTGCCATTTGTTCTACCAGCGTAGATTTTAAAACTTGATAAGGAATTTCTGTAATTACAATTTGATCTGAACCATCCTTCTTCTCTGAGATTTCAGCTTTACCTTGCATAATAATCGCACCCTTACCTTGAGAATAAGCAGAAATTATTTCTTTTCTATCATAAATTATTCCACCTGTTGGAAAATCTGGTCCTTGAATAAATTCAAACAGATCTGCAGTTTCAGCTTTAGGATGATCTAGTAAATGAATTGTCGCATCTAAAACTTCTGTTAAATTATGTGGTGGAATATTTGTTGCCATACCCACAGCAATTCCCAAACTGCCATTAAGCAAAAGTTGTGGCAATGGGCTTGGCAAAACTGTAGGCTCTTTTGTCATTCCATCATAGTTGTCAATAAAATTTACTGTATTTTTTTCAATATCAGAAAGCATCAATTCTCCAATTTTTGATAATCTACATTCAGTATATCTTGCAGCAGCTGCCCCATCACCATCAATGCTACCAAAATTTCCTTGACCATCAACCAATGGATATCGCATATTAAAATCTTGTGCCATACGCACCAAGCTTTCATAAACAGCCGTATCACCATGTGGATGATAACTTTTTAAAACTTCTCCAACAACAGCCATTGATTTTCTATGTTTTGTACTGGCTCTTAAACCAGTTTCTCCCATAGCATAAATAATCCTCCTATGAACAGGCTTAAATCCATCTCTTACATCTGGGAGCGCACGAGCCACTATAACAGACATCGCATAGTCTATATACGATTCTTTTAATTCCGTTACCATTTCTCTTTGATGCACATTTCCTATATTACTAATTTTCTCGTCGTCATCTTTTTCTTTTATCATATTTTCACTTATTTATTTATAAATTTAAAAGTTGAAATTATTTCTTTTACAATTTTATCAAGTACTGGTTTTGCAGGGTCATAAGGTTTATCAAATGCAGTCATATCTTCTGCACTTATCCTGTAAACTCGGCTATATTTTTCAGTATAAATTGTATAAACTGCACGATTAGCAACAGAAATAACTGTATATGCATTTTCGCCATCAAGATTTATTTTTGCATAGCTACCAAAATACCCATAAGAAGAAACGAAATCTTCTACACCTTTAACTTCTTTTCCTACTAATTCTGACGCTTTTAATTTAAATGAATCAACATCTCCATAAGATATACTTAATTCAGAATATATTGGAATAATAGCATCAATAGCCTCTTGTCTTTTTTTATCAGAGCTCCATACATTTATTATTAAACTACTCTCTTTGTCTTCAATAATCCAATCTTGTGGATATTTTATCTCAAAACCATGTTTTTCATTTGTGTAAGTTTTCCAATCTACAGTTTCTATATTTTTTATTTGATTATCTGGTATTTCAATTTTTGGCATTTCTACTTCTGGAAGTTTTATATCTTTGGTGACTTCTCCTAATTTATTTAATCTTTCTATAGAAGATCTAAACCAAAAAAATCCGAAAATAAAAGCCAAAACAATTACAATCCCTATAATTATTGCCTTTTTCTGCTGGTCAGTGAGATTTTGAAGTTTAGTTATAATTTCGTAAATTTTCATTTATAATTTTAAAGAAGCGAGGCAACAAATTTTTTCGAGGAGAGGGTGCCCCGTAGAGAGGCTCTCCCCGCAGAAAAAATTAGTTGCCGAGCAAAATAAAATTAAGGCAACAACACTACTACTTCTGTTCCTTCTTTTGGCATTGTACTTTCTTTAGCTAAAAACTTTTCCTGCGGAACAATGGCTCCAGCATTTTTACCCATAGCTTTTAAAAACTTCTCAACTGAATCTAATTTCATATTTAACTTTGGAATTTCATAATGCATTGGAATTACAATTTTTGGCTCAATTTGCGAAACAATTTTCATTGCTTCAACTGAAGAAATCGTATAGCCTTCACCGCCAACTGGAATCATTAGTACATCAACTGCTCCAATTTTTTCTAATTGTTCATCTGTTAATTCTTTTTGCCCCAAATCTCCCAAATGGCAAAATCTCATATCTTCAGCTTCAAATGCATAAATTGTATTTTGCCCTTTATCCTTACCATCTTTATCATCATGAGATGATGGAATTCCTTGTACAAAAACTCCTTTTACCTCAAATTCTCCTGGGCCTTTAATTAAAAATGGACCACCCTTAACTGCTTTGATATTATTGTGATCATGATGATTATGAGTAACCAAAAGCACATCACCAGATAAATTAGGCACTTTTAAACCAATTTCTTCGTCAAAAGGATCAATTACAATATTTGCTTCGTGATCTTTTGAGTTAGAAACTGAAATTTGAAAACAAGATTGTCCAGACCAAGATATTTTTGCCATATTTTTTATTTTACTTATTTTATTATTTTATCACAAATTTTCTTTATCTTCAAGGAGCCATTCCCAAAGTGGTTTTAATTGAATGACCATTCCATCTTTAGTTATTTCTCGTTTTTCATTCCATGTAATTATTGAAAGATTAGTAACATCTAATTCTTTTCCTGCTTCGACAAGAGCTTTTACTTCTCTTTGCTCAACATCTGGCCTTGATAGATCGTAGCAAACTTGAATAAGCTCTGATGCCATATATCCTTTTTTTATAACAAAATCCACTTCACGATTATTTCTAGTCTTATAGTAAAATAATTCACGATTTGGCTCGTAACCTTTTTTAATTAACTCCGCAAAAACAAGGCTTTCCATAAGTCTACCCATATTTGGAGAATGTTGGACGGCTTTAGCTGTGACAAACCCATTATCAACAACATAAGCCTTTTTATACGATTTCATACGCATACTAACCTTTGTGAAATGTCTCTCCAAAGGAAAAAGTAAATATGCCTCAGTAAGATAATCAAGATAGTTTTCCAAAGTAACCTGACTCTTAAAATTCAAAACATCAGCAAGCTTTTTTGTTCCATACTGACCAGAAACATTATTTATTAAATATGTTCCAAGGTTATCTATTTGTTTTGAAAATCGCACCTTATAACGCTTTATTACATCTTTGAACATAATAGCATCAAATAATACATCAAGATATCCACGAGGATCAACGCCCTTTGTAACAATCTCAGGAAAACCACCATTTGTCATATACTGATTAACATATTCAAGTAACTTTGCTTTTTCGTTAGGCAATAAAAGCTTGCCCTGGATTACTTCATAGTGCCTTGCTTTTAAAATTTCCTTAAAATCAAATGGTAATATTTCTATTGGGATATGTCTTCCAGTTAAATGTGTTGCTAACTCCATTGAAAGAAGAGAAGCATTGGAACCAGTTAAAACTAAATTATATCCTCCACGATGCAAACGATTTGCAAACAGCTCCCAATTAGGAAGATTTTGTATTTCATCAAACAGAATATATTTTGTATCTCCATAAGATAATTTTAGCTCTGTCATTAATTCATCAAGATCAATTTTTTCCTGCCCAGGAAGCGACTCGTCATCAAAATTAAAGTAAGCAAAAGACTGACCTTTTAAGAGCATTAAGGCAAAAACAGACTTACCTGCACGACGAGGACCCAAAATAACCTTAATAAGATCCGAAGAAAGCCACTTCTGAGCATATTTTTGTTTGCTTCTTTCTATATAGGGAAGCGATAAAAGTCGCTCTTTATCTTCTTTTTGTTTTGCAATTATTGATTTAAGCATATTATTTATGTTGTACTATAGTTATTATCTATTATTACTATACTATATATAGCATAATATGTTTAAAAGCCTAAGTCAATACCCTAGCAATCCCCAAAAAACCATAAAACAAAATCCGTCCCGAGCGAAGTCGAATGGACGGATTTGTTTTACAGTATTTTGTTATTTGCTGCATTTATACCATGTAGTGCCACTAGTAATGACTTCCGACAAATTGTTAAGAAAACATTCTTGACCATAATTACTTGAAACATAACAATTTTCATTTGTAGGACAGCTTGCATTAGTGCACGGAGAACATGATGGCTTAACACAAATAGAATCATTGCCTAAAGTGCAAGCGCTTGCTCCAGCACCAGATACAGAGACACATTTTTTTAAAGTATCACATACAGTGTGAGACGGACAAGCCCCACAGTCTCCAGGACAGGTGCTACAAGTTTCAGATCCATTACAAGTTCTATCTCCACAAGAGACACAAGCACCACAGTCGCTCGGACAAGTGCTACAAGTTTCGCCATTACTACAGGCTCCATCGCCACAATAATAATTTACTCGACAAGTTCCACAGTCTCCAGGACAGGTGCTACAGGTTTCAAGTCCGTTGCAAAATCTATCACCACAAACCGCAACTGAAGCTTGTTTACAAGCTCCTGGCGAACCAGCGCATCCATTTGCACAGTAATAGGCACTAAACGATGCCTTTCCATCTGAAGTACAATATTGTTCTGCCAACCAATTTCCTACGCAAAAATCATTACTTTTTGTTGAACCGATCATCGCATAACCAGGGGCATAATACTTTAACCCTTGATCAGAATCTGTACAAGTTGATGTGGGCGTAGTAGTTGTGACAGTAGAGCAAGTTTCAGTATTTATTTTTGTTGCAGATAGGGAAAGACAATTGCTTTGCGTGCAAGTTTGAGTTTTTTGTCCACCAGTGCAAGCTGACCAAGCTCCGCAATTAGTATAGTTCGGAGTGCAAATTCCACTACCCCCGCCACTATTAACAACTCCCGAAATACAAGCGCCATTACCACATCCTCCACTACAAGTCTTTTGTTCATATGTCATAGAATCGCCAACGCAAGAATATTCCGTCAATGTATTCCCGTTACAGGAGTCTATTATACTTTTATCTACCCATTTTCCACTAATATACGCTTTATAACTTACTGTTCCTACCGTTCCAAAAACTATCCCCCCATCAGAATCTGTGCAAGTAGCACCAGCCCTACAACTACCATCAGAATTAGAGTTACAAACTCCGTTCTTACACCCACAACCTCCACAACTCACAGGATCATAATTCGGTAAATTTCTTTCACCGCAATAATACTCATGCAACCAAGCTCCACTTTCAACATCTATAATACCATTACTACATTTATCCACAACATAATTAATTTGATTGCTACTATTTATCCACTCAACTTCCCCTTTAACAGAAGATTTTTTCCCATTATCAGAATCTATGCATCGCAGTCCATTTGATTCTCCTCCGCTACAAGTGGAATCACTACCCAAAGTACAAACATTCGTTCCAGCAGTATTTACAGTAACACATTTTTGATTTTGACATATTGTGTGAGATTGAGCCACAACTGCTTTACAGGCTCCATTTAAACAACCATTTTCACATACTTTTTGTTCTGAAGTCCAAGTTGCAAAACCATTTACAGTCTGACAAAAATTTTCCGTAAGAATTTTTCCTTTATAAAAATCATCTCTCTCCATGCAAACATCTTCTGTTATCTCTACTTTACCATCCAAATCTGTATAAGTTAAAATTCCTTTTAATAATGGATTATTAGACCCGCAAGCTCCATTTGAGCAATATTGATCAGAATCTGTGCATGTTGTTGTACAAATTTTAGTGTTTGTTTTTGTTGGGGATAAAGCAGGACAATTGGTTTGAGTGCAAGTTTGTGTTTGAGCGCCACTAGTGCAAGCTGACCAAGCACCACAATTAGTATAATTTGGAGTACAAGTGGTTGCTGGGGTACAGGCCCCATTAACACAATCCGAATTACAACTCATATCGCTTTTCCACAATCGCCCTTGAGTGTCGCAAGCATATTCACTTAGAACATTTGCACTAACACACGTATCAGCATTTGATGTGTTGCCGATAATCACAAATCCTTTACTTGCAGCGTTAAGCCCACCATCAGAATCAAAACAAGTTGCATTATTTGTTTTACATGCACCATTATTATCACAACCATATTCACAATTCTTTGGGTCAATCTTTACCGTATTTCCATCGCAATAATATTCAAAAAGTGTATTGCTACCCGTACAAATATCATCTGTAGTCACTCCACCAGCATTGACATAACCTTTAAACCAATAGTTTTTCCCATTATCAGAATCTGTGCAGGCCAATGAAGCACAAGCTCCAGCATAACATCCATTATCACAAGCATAACTTTCATATTTTTTTGTGTTGCCATCACAATAATACTCAGTCAAAACATTTGTATAACAAGAATCTGTTGATGATCCTGTATTGTCTGTTGTTGTTCCTTTTACACCAAATACTTTTCCACCATCATTTTCACTACAAGTTACTGCAGATGTACAAATTTCTGTGTTTGTTTTTGTTGGAGATAAAGCTGGGCAATTGGTTTGAGTGCAAGTTTGGGTTTTAGACCCACCGTTGCAAGCTGACCAATCTGTACAAGAACTATAGTTTGGAATACATTCAGGTGTTAATGTTCTGCAAGCTCCATTTAAACATCCGTCACTACATTTATAATTATTTCTTACTCTGCCAATACCAATTGCATCGCAATAAAACTCATAAAGGTAATTTGAATTGCTTGTATTGCAATAATCTGTGTATGCCTTGCCTCCCCAAGTCATTGTTCCCTTGCTTGCATATATTTCTCCATTATCATCCTCACTGCATGTTGTTGTCGGAGTAGATGTTGTACAAGATTGGGCTCGTGTTGTTGTTAAATCCTGTGATGGGCAATTACTTTGCGTACAAGTTTGGGTTTTTTGTCCACCAGCGCAAGCTCCAAAATCTCCGCAAGTCCAAGCTGGAGTGCAAGTAGCTATGCAGGCATCAACCTCACATTTATAAGCACCTATATTATAATCACATGTTTTAAAGTCATACATCAATTCCCCCGTTACACTATCGCAATAAATTTCCGTTAATTTATTACCCACGCATGTATCATTAAATTTTTGTCCTGAAGTGTTGGTTCCATAACCTTTAGTAAAATAACTTTTGCCATTATCGGAATCTGTGCAGGCAATTGTGCCTGTCATGCAAGACTCGGTATTTGTTTTTGTTGGAGATAAAGCAGGACAATTAGTTTGTGTACAAGTTTGAGTTTTAGAGCCATTGCCGCAAGCTGACCAAGCACCACAATTAGTATAATTTGGAGTGCAGGTGGTTGGAGTTGGAATACAAGCTCCATTTAAACATCCATTTGGACATGAACCCCATTCTGCGTCGCCCTTGCCTATACTATTACAAAAATACTCTACAACATTTTTTGGATATCTATAATCACAATAATCAGTAAATGATGTACCAGCAACAGTCATTGTTTCTTTTTTAGAATAATCATGACCATCTGGATCATTGCAAATTACAGGCATAACGCAAGATCGAGATGGGGTTTTGGTCAAATCTTGAGAGGGGCAATTACTTTGTGTACAAACTTGTGTTTGTTGACTGCCAACGCAAGCTCCAAAATCTCCGCAAGTCCAAGCTGGAGTGCAAGTAGTCGGGGTAACTGGAGTAGTTGGGTTTGTCGGGGTAACTGGAGGAGGAGTAGTTATTGTTTTGCAAGCTCCAAGAATAAAATCACAACCATTTGGACAATCTGCTTGTTCAAAAGCTTTTACATCACCATTGCAATAAAATTCTGAAAGCTTAAGACTGTTTGGACACATGTCTTTACTTGAGCCGATAGCATCTGTTGTTATGCCTGGGGCATAATAACTCTTACCACCATCAGAATCTGTGCAACCAAGCGTCGTCCTACAAGCGCCAGCTTCACAACCAAGCGGACAAATTTTATCCTCAGAAATAAGCGTGCCAGATCTATCTGAATATTCCCCAGAAATAACCGAACCAGCTTGACAAGAATATTCTTTTAATACATTTCCATCACAAGAATCTTCAAAATACTTCTTTGGGAAATAATACAAATAATTAGAGTCCATAACATCTAAAACAACTATACCTTTTTGGTTATAATTAACACCACCATCAGAATCACTGCACCCTGTTTTACAAGCTCCAGCAGAGCAACCATATTTACAACTTATTGGCTCAAAACCACCCGCCGCAGAACTAGCAAAATTACATTTAGCCTCATACAAAAAAACACCAGCAGCGTTGCATTGATCTGAATTTACTGTTCCAAAACTATCTGTTACAACTCCATATTTCCAAAGATCGATGCCATCATCAGTGTCACTGCAAGCTGTGGTTGGAGTTGTTGTTGGATTAGTTATAGTCTCAACTGCTGGCTTGCAAATTCCAAGAGCAGGATCACATCCATTTGGACAAGTTATCGGTGATCCAAACGCACTACCAGATTGACAATAATAATCTGTGAGTTGATT
>CAINMG010000138.1 GCA_903850725.1 Candidatus Staskawiczbacteria bacterium | reverse complement strand
TTTTACTTTTTAATACAAGCTTTATCTATCAAAAATATTACATTTTTATGAGTCCAAAGGATAGAGGCTGGGTTTTTATTAGAGATTTTATTTGTGATTAAATTTAAAACTGCTTTTTGTTTATTTTTCCCAGATGCTAGAAGAATAATTTTTTTAGCCTGCATAATTGTATTAATTCCCATTGTTACAGCCATTACTGGAACTTCTTTTCTATTTGTAAAGAATCTAGAGTTATCTTTTATAGTCGTTTTTGTTAAAGAAACTTTTCTGGTTTTTGATTTAAAGCTTGAATATGGTTCATTAAAACCTATATGACCATTTCTACCAATCCCCAATATCTGTAAATCAATCCCACCATTATCTTTTATCTGTTGCTCATATTTTCCAGGAGAAATAAATTCTGTTGGGAAAAATGTATTTTTAATATTAATATCTATTTTATTAAAAAGGTTCTTTTTCATAAAAGAATGATAACTTTGTTTGTGACTATTTTCTAAACCTAAATATTCGTCTAAATTAAAAGTTTTTACTTCTTTAAAGCTTAGTTTATTTTTCTTATAATTTTGTGCGATTAGTTTATAAGTTTTCTCTGGAGTAGATCCTGTAGCTAAACCCAAAACAATTCTTGGGTTTTCTCTAATACAATTTAAAATTATCTCTGAAGCCTTTTCTGAGACAGCGTTATAATCTTTTTCAACAAAAATTTGCATAATTATTATTTAAACTTTTTAAACTTATAAACCTCAAGCCAATTACTTAATTCTGATTTCGTCCCGTATCCTGATATTTTTTGCTCTGGAACCATTCCTGCCCTTAAATCAAGTAATGCTTTAGCAAGTTTCACAAAATTAGTTCTTTTTAATTGAGACTTATGAACTTTTATAGCATTAATTTTTTTATTAAAAGATTCTTTATCTAAAGGCACAATAAAATTAAACTCAGATCCAGAGAATACTGACCAGGGAATCTCATAAAAAAACAAATCAACTGGTTTATTGTTATTTTTTACTGCTTTCAATATTAAAGATGCTAAAAGTTTATGGCGCGGATGAAGATCCTTTTCATTAGGTAAAAATATAATACTTGGTCTTTCTAAGTTTATTAAATTTTTTATTTTAATAACGTCTTTATTGATATCATTTTTTGAATCAGATTCATAGGTAAATAATTTTAAAAAAATTGTTTTTTTAGCTCCCAAAAAATGACTCTCTTTCTTCATTTCATTCTCTCTAATTAAAATTGCGTTTTTCTTTCCAAGCTCATTGTTAACTCCACGCCACCCAGTATAAGCACATACAGAAATTAAATTATTTTTCTTTGACAAATGGCCCAAAAAACCGCCCGCCCCAATGCTTAAATCATCTGAATGTGGAGCAAAAGCTAATATTTTTTGTTTTTCTATTTCATTTACAAATTTAACATTTGCAAGAAACTTCTTTGATGATTCCCCATACAGATATGGCATAAATTTATATACTCATTAATATAGCCCCAATTGATATTAATAAAGCCCCAAAACCAGTTTTTAAAGTTAGTTTTTCAGCTAAAAATAATACTGCAAAAATTAATACAAATACCACGCTCAATCTATCAAGAGCCGCGACTCCAGAAGCAGGACCGTATCTTAAAGCAAAGAAATAGCATAACCATGAGAGAGCTCCCGCTACTCCAGACAAAACAATAAACAAAAATAATTTATTGTTTATTGTGCCAAGTAAACTAAATTTGCCTAAAGATAAAGTAACTAAAAATAAAAACCCCGCCATAACAATTGCCCTTACAGTTGTAGCTAAAGTTGAATCAACTCCAGATATTCCTACTTTACCAAAAATTCCTACCAAAGCTGCAAACATTGCAGATAATAATGAAAATATAATCCAATTTTGCATAATTATAAAATTTATTTATTTTGATTTTGACAATTCCTGTTTATACTGCATATATAAGAAATGTTTTTTCTTTAAATCCTCGATAGTCATTGCTCTGTCGCCACCTAAAGATGAAATTTCTTGATCAGCAATATTAGCAATTTCCGTATCCAAGTCATCACCAGATAATCCTATGAGTTCAAAATATTTTTTTTCAAAATCTTCTATAAATTTATGCATTTTTGGCTTTTCAACCTGAGGTTTAACTGTTTCATATTCCTGAAAAATTCTAGCGGATAATTCTTCAAGTTTTGGTTTAAACACTCTACCTTCTTCTTCGTGAGACTTTTTAGATAATTCTTCTAAGTCTGCAGGAGACATATTTTTAAAATCATT
>CAINMG010000137.1 GCA_903850725.1 Candidatus Staskawiczbacteria bacterium | reverse complement strand
TAAAATTGTTTATTTTAACACAATAAAAAAAAATCAACCTAAAATTCATAAAATAAATTTTAAAAATATTATTGGTTTACGCTCCGATAATTCCTTTGGTTCTGTTTTGTTGTTTAATAATGTTGTTTTAAAAAAAGTATTTAATGAATATCAAGCCTTAATAGAAAAAGGTGTGGGGAGCCAGTACATACATACATTTTTATATCAGTTGATGTTTTTGAAATATAAAGATTTAGAAATTTTAAAGTTTAATGAGAAAATAATTGATGTTGATTTACACTATTACAAATATTATGTTGAGGATATTTTTGAATTATATTATGTTGCTAGAAAAAAATTCTCAGATTTATTGTTATTATGCGGTGATATGGAAAATGAATATCGAAAGATAATTATATCTAAAGATAAAAAAATTTTAAAAAACGCAATAAAAGAAATAGTTTGCCTAAAGGCT
The DNA here is from genome assembly GCA_903850725.1 of Candidatus Staskawiczbacteria bacterium. Classification (GTDB taxonomy): domain Bacteria; phylum Patescibacteriota; class Minisyncoccia; order Minisyncoccales; family Staskawiczbacteraceae; genus XYB1-FULL-32-11. Next base: position 4,640 of record CAINMG010000137.1, on the reverse strand, counting down.
TTTAATGTTTTTAATTATTTTTCTTTTTTTGGGTGTTTTAAGTTATTTTTTTCTAGAGCAAAATTTATAGACGCTTTAATAATTTTTTTATTTTTTATTATTCTCCATGTTGTTCCGACGTCTATTATTAAATATTTTTACAAATTGTTTATTGATTTAAAATATAAAAAAGAATCTAAATTGATTTGGGAAAATATTTTAGTTGTTTATACTAAAATGTCTAGGGGCGACAGAAGATTAATATGTTAAAATTTATGGAAAAACCAATAGTAAGTATTGCCATTCCCACATATAATAGGGTAAATTTTTTAGAGAGGCTTTTGGAGCGTATTTTGTCCCAGATTAAAGACATGCATGGCGAGGTTCAGGTTTGTATCTCAGACAATTGCTCTACAGACAACACGGGCGAAATAGTTTTAAATTTTCAGAAAAAATATTCAGGAATAATAAAGTATAACAAAAATAGTAACAATGTAGGTGTTGATAAAAATTTAATTAAAATTATGGAAATGGCTGACGGCGAATTTGTTTGGCTTTTCGGAGATGACGATATGGTGGTGAACGGGGGGGTTGAAAAGGTTATAAGTTTTATTAAAAAAAACTGTAACAAAAATACAGGATTAATCAATCTTGGACAAGAGTCATATTTAATTGATACAATCTTTGGAAAAAAATTTATATAAAATGTTCATAAACCTAAGACGTAAAAAGCAGAAAGTATTTAGCTTGGCATTGAAGTTGCTTATTCTAAAATGGCCAAAGGTAGCCGTAGATTGATGTCCTAATTATGAGTTCATGTATTTTTGAAAAGTCCTTTTAGTAGTATAAATTCTTTTTTTTCAAAAACTTTTAATATAACAATTAAAATAGAATATATTAAAATTCCCAAAAATATTGCAGATATAGTTTTGTAAAGACCAGAGGGATTAAACCAGAAAACAAATAATGCCATTAAGGAGGAAGCAATAATGCTTTTTACAATAAATAACCAATCAATTTTGAATTTGAAGTATCTTAGTGAGTAGTTGTAAGTAGCTATAAGAAGAAATGTAAAAGATATAAAAGTTGTGATTGCAGCTCCTATAATTCCAAGCCAAGGTATGAACAAAAAGTTAAGTCCTAAATTTAATATAGCTGATATAGAGGCTATTATTCCTTCAATTTTTGTTTTTTTAATAATGTTAATAATTTGAGCTAAAATTGCATTAATGCCCATTGATAGCATGGCTAAAGAAACAATTGGCATTACTAAAAAGCCTTGTTTTGCAAATTCAGGAGTTGTTAGAAGGGATAATATTTGTTTTGATAATATGGATAGTCCAAATACAGCAGGAATTGCTATTAATAAAAAATATTTTAAAGAGTATTTTAGGTAAATTTTAACTTGATCTGTATTATTTTCATCGTAAAATTTAGACAAGATAACTGGTAGCAGAAAGCTAAAAGGGGCTACTAAGAAATTCATAACAAAAACACTAATCGAATAAGCTGGAGCGTAATATCCTACAAATAAGGACCCAAGAAAAAATCCAACTAAATATTTATCACTTGATTGGATAATCCAGTTTGATATGCTGTTAAAAATTGTAGGAATACTAAATGAAAAATATTCTTCTGTCTCTAAGAACTTTGGCAGTTTAAATCTCACTTTTTTTAGTGTATAGTTAAACAATATTAAAAATCCTATAAATCTTATCACTAAAAATGATAATAATGCTCCCGACAGGCCATAACCTAAATATACTGATAAAATTACCAATCCTGCTTTTCCTAACTCTTGAAAAACTAATATAATGCTGAATCGACTAGTTTCTTGGAATACTCTTAGGACATTATAAAATACTTGGTTTAAGCATTCGAATATTATAATTATAGCTAGTATAACAATAAGAAATTGCGAACAGCCAAAAAAAATAGAAATAAACTTAGAAAAGATAATAAGAATTGTGCCTGCTACTAAAGACGTTATCATCATTACAGTTGTTGATGACCAAACCCCATCTTGAATTTTAGAATATTCTTTTTCTCCAGCTAAAAATCTTAATAATGCGTATGGAATGTTGAGGGAAGCAATAGTAGATACCAAAGAAATAGTAATCAATAATTGAGTCCAAATTCCAAAATTTTGAGCTCCTAGAAGCTTTGTTATAACAGGGAGCGTAGCAATACTACTAAAAGCTGAAACTAATTGGGTTAGCCCTAAAATTCCAATATCTTTTATAAATTTTTTGTAAGCCATATACATTAAATTTTATCATAATAAGGTTAAAAAATCAAAAAAACATGAATAGGCCAATGCTATTTAATGATTACAAAAAAATAAGGTCTTGCGATATAAAGTCTTTAAGTGAACAAGACATCGCTCAGTTTTTGGTTTTAGATTGTTTCGATGCTTTTCCTAGCAAAACATTAAAACCCGAAGATGTAAAAGAAGAATATACTTTAAGCTTAGATCTTTTGTTAAAGAAATATAATAAATACAAAATTTTTACTAAATTTTTTGATATGTTTCTTTCTAAGCCATTTTTTTTAAAGAAAAAGAGAAAAAAATTTCTATTTCAAAATTCAAATTTTTCAAATTTAATTTTAGAAACTAAAAATATATATGATGTTAGTATAATAACCCAGGGTTTAAAGGATAGATTTTTTGCAATTAAAAATTTGCTGGGATATGTTCAGGTGGATGATTTAGATCAGCTTGTCTATGATTATTTGGTAAAAAATGATATAAGATATTTATACAAATTATTAGATAGAATTGAAGAAAAATTGAAAAAAGTTAGCCCTGATTATATTGTTCTTCGTGATGATGGTTCAGCTATCGGTAGGGCAATTACATTAGTGGCAAGGAAGCTAGGCATAATTACTCTTTCTATCCAAAGAGGGATTTATGATCAATATTTACCTTTATTTAATGATTTGGCTGTAGATTATGTTTTAGTATTAGGGGATTATTTTAAAGATTTATTTTTACAACAAGATGCACGCAAGATAGAGGATATTTATATTCTTGGATATCCATTAGATAAGGTACAAAAAGATAAGGTGAAGAATAATTTGAATAAATATGCATTATGTTATTTAGCTCAAGATTGGGAAAGGTATAATAAAAATCTTTTGTCTAATAAATCGGAAAGCGTCGATGGTATTTTGAAAATATGCAACAAATTAGGGATAGAATTTATTTATCGACCTCATCCTTGGGAAGACAGAAAATTAATGCTTGAAAGGTTGTCAGATATATATATTACCCCACCAAAGGAAAAACTTTTGGAAACTTTTGAAAAATATGATATATTTGTTAGTTTTTCATCAACAGCATTAATCGAAGCTTTTCTTAATTCAAAAGTATCTTTACAGTTAACGAATTATCCCATAAATGCAGATAATTTTGAAGAATTAGGTGTTTGCAACAAAACATTTAAAACCATTAATGAATTAGAGGTTTATTTAGAAAAAATATCCAAATCTTCTAATTTAGAGCAATTTAAAACAAATTTTAATAATAACTATATAGAAACAAGATATAATCCTGGAGAACGTTTTTTAGACATAATTAAAGAAATAGATATAATAGAAAAAAATAAAAATAATGAAGAAAAAAATTGCAATAGTCCATCCTAAAATGGGTTGGGGAGGGTCAGAGATTACAGCTCTTTTTATGATAGAGGCTTTAAAAAAAGACTATGATGTTTTTTTTATTACAACAGGGAATTTTGAGATTGATAGTTTAAATAAATATTATGGAATAAATTTGAAAAAAGGAGAATTTTCTCTGATAAAAGTTCCAATGCCTTTTGGCCTTAAAAATACATCAAAATTTTCTGATTTAAGGTGGCGATTTATTCAGAGATATTGTCAAAAGATATCCAATCAATTTGATTTAATGATAAATAATTATAATTTTTGTGATTTCAAGAAAAAATCTATCCAAATTGCAACAGATATTCAGGAGTTGTCAGAGATTATGCATTTAGATGGGTTTAAAAAGATGTGGTATGGGAAATCTTTTCCAAGAAAAATTTACAATAAAATTTGTGATATAATTTCTCCTATTAGGATAGAAGAATGGAAAAAAAATATTACTTTGGCAAATTCTAATTGGACAGGCAAATTAATTAAAGAAAAATATAGTATTGATTCTATTACTTTTTATCCGCCCGTGGTTGGAGATTTTGACAATATAGAATATAATAAAAAGGAAACAGGGTTTGTCATAATCGGTAGATTGATTCCAGAGAAAAAAATAGATTTGGCAATAGAAATTTTAAGAGAAGTCAGAAGAGAGATTAACAATTTGCATCTTCACATAATTGGCGGAGAGGGAAATGGCCAATATTCTGAAAGGTTAAAAATGATTTGTTTGGAAAATAGAGATTGGATTTTTTTTGAAGGAAGATTAAGCGATAAAGAGAAAAATAGTTTAATTGCAAGGCGCAAATTTGGTATTTCTTGTCGCAGAAATGAACCATTTGGAATTGCTGTGGCTGAAATGGTAAAAGCTGGCTGTATTGTTTTTGTGCCAGATGGAGGAGGACAAACAGAAATAGTTGCAAATGAACAATTAATTTATAATGATATTAATGACGCTATTTTAAAAATTGAAAATGTCATCAAAGATGAAGAAATGCAAAAAGTTT
>CAINMG010000136.1 GCA_903850725.1 Candidatus Staskawiczbacteria bacterium | reverse complement strand
TTAACTAATAAAAATATTATTAAAAAATATAAATTATGGCCAAAGAATTCTCGCGCGTTATAAAAGTTTGCGAGGTGATTTCCAAATATAGTATTTATGCTTTGGTCGCCTTGGTTCCAATTTTGTTTGTGCCGTTTACCTCAGATATCTTGGATTTTAACAAACAAGCTATTTTAGTTTTCCTTGTGTTTGTATCGTTGTTTGCTCAAATGGTAAATATTTTGATTTCTGGTAAGTTTTCATTAAATTTAAATCGAACGCATATTTCTGTTTTGGTTTTGGTTTTGGTTTATATGGCATCAACAATTTTTTCACTTGATAGATATGGCAGTTTTTGGGGCTGGCCAATTGGTACTTCAGAAAGCTTGCTTTCAATTATTGGCTTTGCATTGTTTTATTTCATTATTTCAAACATTTTCTCAAAGAAAGAAATATTTACCTCAATGGTTATCTTTACTTTATCTTGTTTGGTGGCAATCTTATACGGAACACTTCAACTTTTTGGATTATTTGTTATCCCTTTGGATTTTGCCAAGAACGCAAGTTTTAATACAATAGGCTCGGTAGGTAATTTTGGATTATTATTGGTATTTTTGTTGCCATTATTAACAGTTTTTGAAATTACTATTAGCGAGAAATGGTTAAAAATTATTTTTGGAGTGGGTATAGCAATTACTGCAATAGCATTGCTTTTGATCAACTATCCTCTTGTATGGTGGTCATTATTGGTCAGCTCATCATTGTTTGTGGTATTTGGAATGTTTAAAAGAGAATTTTTTGACTTAAGATGGCTTTCTATACCAATATTTTTCTTTGTATTGTCTTTATTTTTTATAATCGTAAGCCCAATTATTAACTCACCACAAAGGTCAGTAGAGGTTTATTTAAATCAATCATCGACAATGGATATTGCTTTAAAAACTATCAAAGAAAAGCCAATTTTGGGAACTGGACCTGGTACTTTTGTATTTGATTTCTCAAAATACAAAAAGCAAGATTTTAATCAAAGTCAATTGTGGAACTTAAGATTTGATTCTGGGGCTTCAAGAGTTCTGACAAATCTGACAACAACTGGAATTTTGGGATTGTTGGCACTTTTATCACTTATAGGGGTTGTAGGTTTTTATGGAGTTAAATTTATCACAAAAGAAATTGATAATGCAAACAGCACAAAATTTAAAATTGCTGACAAAGGTACGGCTTTTAAAATTATTGTAGCTGGATTATTCATAGTATTCCTCACTCAAAGTATTGCTTATTTTATGTATAATTCTAGCTTTACTTTGGATTTTATGTATTTCTTCGTTATAGCTTGTTTTATCGCCTTGATTTCAGAGAAGAAAGAATATAATCTTTCCCCATCATCATTTTTGACTTTGGGAGTTACACTGATATTTACTTTAATTTTTATTTTTGGTTTGGGCTTGAGTATTTTAGAAGTTCAAAGGTATATATCGCAGGTAAATTATAAAAGTGGATTAACTGCTTTTGCCAGTGGCCAAAAAGACAAAGGAATAATTAGTCTTCAAAAAGCTATTGGGCAAAATTCTGGAGTAGATAAATATTTTGTAGACTTGTCTTTGGCATATTTGTCCAAGGTTTCTGATTTGATCGCTAAAAAAGATTTAACTGATGCTGAAAAAGATAATATTTCACTACTGGTAGAGAATTCCATAAATGCTTCTAAAATTGCCACTGATTTAAATCCCAAAAATATTTCTAATTGGGCCAATCGTGCTTATGTTTATCAAAATTTAATTGGAGTAGTTCCTGGGACTGAAGATTGGGCAATTACATTTTTTCAAGAAGCAAGTAATTTAGATCCAAAAAATCCTTATTATGTAACTCAAAAAGGGGTTGTGCTGTTGGCAAAAGCCTATGGTGTGGATAAAGACTCAGCTGATGCAAAAAAACAAGATTTGATTTCTGCCAAAGAGCAATTTGACAAAGCTATTTTGCTTAAATCTGATTATGCTTCTGCTCGTTTTCAGTTAGCGATGGTTTTGCAGGCACAAGGTAAAACTGATCAAGTTATGCCAGCATTGCAAGAAACAAAGAAATATGCTCCAGATGATGTTGGTCTATCATTTCAAATAGGAGTTTTATATTATCAGGATAAGGATTACAAAAATGCTCAAGCTGAGCTTGAAAGAACAATTGCTTTAAATCCAAAATATTCGAATGGATTGTACTACTTGGGTTTAACATATTCTGCTTTGCTCCAAAATATAAAAGCAATTAATGTCATAAAACAAGTTGTGGATTTAAACCCTGACAACCAAGAAGTTAAGAAAGTTTTAGAAAACTTACAAGCAGGCAAAAATCCACTTTTGGGCATTGTAGAAGAAACGCCAGTTCAAGCACCAGTACAAGAAGAAGTACCAGAAGCAACAAAAAAATAATTTATTTATAGTGAAAAAGCATTTATATTTAATATTTTTATTCGCAATTACAATGCTTGCTTTTGCAAGTGTTGTTTTTGCATCTACATCTGATGGTACAGTTTCTGGTTATGCATGGTCTGAGAATGCTGGGTACATAAATTTTGGCGTAGCTACTGGTAATGTGCATGTGTATGATTCAGCTTTAAATGGCTATGTTTGGAGCTCGAATTTTGGTTGGATAAATTTGTATCCATCAGTAGGTGGCGTAAGAAATGACTCAGAGGGTAATTTATCTGGATATGCTTGGGGCGAAAATTTAGGTTGGATAAATTTTGCAGGAGTTACAATAAATGCTTTGGGAGTTTTTTCTGGGACAGCTACGGGAGATATTTCTGGTGATATAAATTTCTCTTGTAGTAACTGCAATATGGCAACTGACTGGCGTCCCGAAAGCACAAGAATAACACCAGTATTTGGTGGTGGCAATTCAATTATTTTATCACCTGAGATTGTTGTAGTGGTACCAGAAGTCAAACCCCAAGATTTAGAAGAAAGCTTTATTGAACCGCACAAAGAAATTTCATTACCACAAGTTCCAGAGACTCCGGGATTTTTTGCTCCAATTATAGATAAAATTAAACAAGGGTTAGGGTATTTACTCCCAGATTTTATTTTTAAAAACCAAAAGCAATTAGCAAAAATTCCAAAACCAGTTGTGGTAATTCCACAAACTCCTCAAGATGTTTTTGCGGGAAAATGGGAGATATTCCCCAAAGAATCAGTAAAAAAGTTTGTGTTATCCCCTTTGCCAAAAGACATTGCTGTTTTGGCTAAAAAATTTCCCAAATTGGGAAAAACTTTTACTGATGTTGGTGTAGGTAAAATTACTGATGTTGCAAAAATAAAAGACGCAAACTTGAGTTTGCCGGGTTTAACAGAAACAATAGGCCTCTCCATGGTCGGAATTCCTGTTGCCAAATTAACTTCTGAAGCCAAGGGAATGATTCCATCAGAAATTATTTTTGTAAAAACTGGTGGGGGATTGGTAGATTATAATATTGCCTTGTCATTGGATAATAAGGGTCAAACGCAACAACAAATTAAGACCTTAGCTGGCAGTCCCTTGCAGTTAGTGTTTAAAGCTGATGGTAATGTAAAAAAAGTTAAAGGTTATATAATTTTTAAATCTAGAAACCCGCAACCAGTTTCTGCGACAATACCTTTGGATTCTATGGCTTCTTCGCCAATATTTTCAGCACCAAATTTTACAGCTTCTTTGATTCCGATAGAAAAAGTTCCTCTTGAGGGCGCTAAAGTTGAAAAACCAATTGTTGAAGATGAGACCTTGGAAAAAAGATTGGTAATTGCTGAATTTGAATATATAGATACTGGGAATGGAGTTTATACTGCAGTGGTTCAGGCACCTGTTGTTTATGGAGAATATGAAATCGTTACAGTTGTAGATTATGAGTCTGATGGCTTATTGGCCCCTGTTTCTAGAGAAACAAAATTAGTTACTGTAGTTGATCCTGAAGGCTATGTATATGAAAAAAATGGAGAGAAAGAAACTAGAATTGTTGGAGCTGTAGTGTCGTTATTTTGGCAGAACCCAGAAACAAAACAATATGAACTTTGGCGAGCAGGAGATTACCAACAAGAAAATCCACAAGTTACAAATGTAAGTGGATCATATTCATTTTTAGTACCCGAGGGTTATTATTATTTAAAGGTCGATGCGCCGGGTTACTTAAGTTATGATGGAAAACCATTTTCTGTAAAAGAAGGAAGTGGCGTGCATATAAATATAGAATTAAAAACAAAATATTGGTTGGTAAATATTGTAGATTGGAAAACACTATTGCTTGTGATTGTTATTTTGATGTTGGGGTATAATTTCTATAAAGACAAGAAAAGAGAAACACAAAAAGTAAAAGTATAAGTTTTTAATTTAAATAAATTTTATGGAATATCAAATTAAAGGTATAAATCTAAAAATAACTAAATCAATAATTGTCTTGATTGTTGCTGTTGTATTTTTGGTAATTTTGAGTGCATTTTTAAGTTCGCAATATTTTTTGATGCAAAATAAAATAAAAACACTTGAAAATACAGAAAGCGCAAAGCAATTTAACGCCAAAGTTGTAAATTTTACAAAATTATTTATAACAAAAGTTTTAAAAGCTCAAAATGAAGTTTCTTTTGAAGAACGATTAACTCTTGAAAATGCGGTGAGGGAAATTGATGATAAAGAAATTTTAACTCATTGGGAAGAATTCGTAGCAAGTAAAACTGAGGTAGATGCTCAACAAAATGTAAAAGATTTGTTGGAGATTTTGCTTAATAAGATTAGTGTTACAGGCAAATAAAAACAGCGTTGGTTTTGCTTCGCTGTTTTTATTTATATTATATTTTTGATAGTCTTTTGATGCATTTGGTGCAAGCTAATACGCGTTTACCTTTGTCTTTGCCAGAGGGCAAGGCAACCCATTGTAGATTGGGGTATTTTCTTACTTTAGAAGTTGGATTGTATTTTCCTCTTAATTTAACAAGAGTAACTCCCATTGATGATTTTTTCTCACAAATTTTACAGACTTTTTCCATAATAGTATTGATTAATTTATTTTAATATAGTTATTGTAGCAGATATTTTACTTTTTTGCAATACTCTGCTATTATAAATTTGTATGGAACCTATAATAGTTATATTTTATTTTATAATTTTAATATTCTCAGTTATTCTACACGAATTAGCTCATGGCTATATGGCTTTTTCTTTGGGCGATCCCACTGCCAAATATGAAGGTAGATTAACATTTAATCCTTTAAAACATTTAGATCCATTTGGTTCGGTAATACTTCCATTGCTTTTATTTATAACACATGTACCTATTTTGATTGGTTGGGCCAAACCAGTACCAATAAACCCATATAATTTTCGCGATCAAAAATGGGGAGAGATAAAAGTTTCCTTGGCTGGACCTGCCACAAACTTTGCAATTGCGGTAATTTTCGGTTTGCTAATAAGATTTTTTTATGGTATTTTACCAACAAATTTAATAGAATTTTTTGTAATTATAGTTAATTTAAATTTAGTTTTAGCTATTTTTAATTTGGTGCCAATTCCGCCATTAGATGGCTCGTGGATATTATTTCACTTTTTGCCAGATAGTTTTTTTAAAGTAAAAATGTTTCTGCAACAATACGGCACAGTTGTGTTGGTATTTTTCCTGTTTTTTGGAGGCCCAACAGTTGTAGGGTATTTTGTAAATTTATTTTCAAGAATAATTATCGGAATATAAAAAAAGAACTCGACCGTACAAGATAACAGCCGAGTTTCATGTGAAGTGCAAGAGAGCTGATGCTTCATACCCTTCAATCAATAATTTACCCCACTTGGGGATTGGTTCGTCGCAAGCCTTTTTCGACCTCTCGCTGGCAGGGTAGGCACAAACTCGCGTATGGCAACGCCTGCAGGCGCGCTAAATCAATCTCGCATTCGCACATTTCACAAATACCATAATTGCCATCACGGATTCGCTCCAGTGCAACTTCGATGTATATAAGCTCTCGGCTTTCGACTTCCGCTAACTGGGAAGCGATTTCCGCTCCGTTACCTTCAGCACTAGCGTCTCCATGATCGTGCCGATCTGGTATAAACAGATCATCAAAATTTCCTTCCATAGCCAACCGCAAAGCATCACGACGCCCAATCAATATCGCTTGTAGGCTCGTGATTGTTTTCTGTCTCGTTAGTTTTGTCATTTTCTTAATCCTTTTGAAAGAGCTGGGCTGGGCAATAAATTTTTCACAATGTTAAATGGTAACAAAACAAAATTTATTTGTCAAATTTATAATAACTTATTATTTTTTCTTCAATAAGAGTTGACATAGATAAAATAATTTGCTAAACTAATTATTACATAATAAATATTTAAAAATCAAAAGTAAAATTCATGCCAACAATACATCAATTAATTAAAAATAATAGAAAGTCAGTAAAGAAAAGAAAAAAGACCGCTGCTTTGCAGTTTGGTTTTAATGTTTTAAAAAACAGACCATCAAGATATTTTTCTCCTTTTAAAAGAGGGGTATGTGTAAAAGTATTTACTCAAACACCAAAAAAGCCTAACTCCGCCTTAAGAAAAGTAGCTAGAGTAAAATTATCTAATGGAATGGAAGTTACAGCATACATCCCAGGGGAAGGACACAACTTGCAAGAGCACTCAGTTGTTATGATAAGAGGTGGAAGAGTTAAAGATTTACCAGGAGTAAGATATCACATTGTCAGAGGAGTACTTGATACTCAAGGAGTTGAAGGCAGAAAACAAGAGAGATCAAAATATGGAACTAAAAAAGATAAAAAATAATTAAATTAAACCTATGAGAAGAGCTTATAAAAAACATGAAGTATTGCCAGATGCAGTTTACAATGATGTAGCTGTTGCTTCTTTTATTAACAAAGTAATGAAGCAAGGTAAAAAAACTATCGCACAGAAAATTGTGTATAGCGCTTTTGATATAATAAAAGAAAAAACTCAAAAAGAACCAATTGAAATTTTTAGACTAGCTATTGAAAACGCAGCTCCAATTTTGGAAGTAAAACCAAAAAGAGTTGGAGGAGCTACTTATCAAGTGCCTATGGAAGTAAGGGGCGAAAGAAGATTAGCCTTGGCTACAAAATGGATTTTAGATGGTGCAAGAGCTAAAAAAGGTAAACCAATGGCAGAAAAATTAGCTCAAGAATTGATTGATTGTACAAATAATCAAGGAAATGCAATTAAAAAGAAAGCAGATACTCATAGAATGGCAGAAGCCAACAAAGCATTCGCCCACTTCGCTAGATAAAATTGACTTGCAGGAAAATTGTATTATAATAAAAATATGACACACAAATTAACAATAGTTATCAATAAAGAGAAGAAGGGGTATGTCGCTACTTCCATTGATTTGGGTGTTGTTAGTCAAGGAAAAACAATTGAAGAGGCACAAAAGAATTTAAAAGAAGCAGTTGAACTTTATTTGGAAGATAACCCAAGGGCAAAATCAGAAATTTCTAGCATATCACCATTTATAACAACTCTTGAATTAAAATATACATAAATAATGGCCAAACCTCTTTCTGCAAAATTAGTGATAAAGGTTTTATGCAAAGAGTTTGGTTTTTATTTTGTATCTCAGAAAGGAAGTCATGTTAAATTGAGAAAAATTGAGAATAAAGAAGAAATTATAACTATTGTCCCACTTCATAAAGAATTATTGGAGGGTACATTGAAAGGAGTTTTGAGGCTTGCAAAGGTAGAAGAAAAAGATTTTAGACAGAAATTGAAATAAAAAAAACGCCCCACACCAACTTGCATGCAGAGCGTGCAGTCGGCGCGGAGCCGTTGTGGCAATTACCGCACATGCCCCTTTTCAAGGACGCTAGGGTGCGGGTACGACCCCCCAAATTCATCGGGGTTTGGTTCGGCCGGTTGACTGGCAAATCCCGGTTGAAGTTTCAGAGCCGCGCAGATGTCCGGCTCTTGGCCGGGCGACGGTTCGCTGGCCGGTTCGGCCGGTTTGGGCTCTCTGATGATAATAGTCAGAAACCCTGGTGCTATAACCTTAGCTTCTCCCACAACTTCGAACCCTGCTTTGATAAGTCTTTCTACGACGCTGGACATGGAATTCCCTCCAGAAAGTGACCAAGAACTGAAAATACCCGATAAAATATAATACAAAAAATAATAATAAAAGTCAAGTAAAGTGACAGATAAGCACAGATAATAAACAGATAAACACATATCACAGATAAAAATTAGTAATTTGTGATCTGTGGAAATCTGTTATAAATCTGTGGAAATCTGTTTTTAAAAATGCAAAGACAACATCCACTTAACACATTAAGAAATATCGGTATCATTGCTCACATTGATGCCGGCAAAACAACTTTCTCTGAAAGATTGCTTTTTTATACTGGAGTTTCACACAAAATTGGTGAAGTGCACGAAGGAGCTGCAGTTATGGATTGGATGGTACAAGAAAGAGAAAGAGGAATTACAATTACCTCTGCTGCTACTACTATGTTTTGGAAAGAGCACCAAATTAACTTGATTGATACTCCTGGACACATTGATTTTACTGCAGAAGTTCAAAGATCTTTAAGAGTACTTGATGGTGCTGTTGTTGTGTTTGATGGAGTAGCTGGAGTAGAACCTCAGTCCGAAACAGTATGGCGTCAAGCAGATAAATATGAAGTTCCAAGAATTTGTTTTATAAACAAATTAGATAGAATGGGAGCAAGTTTTGATAAAAGTTTTCAATCTATTTTGGATAAATTAACCAACAAAGCTGTAGCAATATCATTTCCAATGGGCACAGAAGAAAAATTATCTGGAGTTGTTGATTTGCTTAAAATGAAAGCTTTATATTTTGAAGGAGAAAAAGGAACAACTATTGTAGAAAAAGATATTCCAGAGGAATTTAAAGCAGAGGCAGAAGTATGGCACAAAAAAATGGTAGAGCGTATTGCTGGAGAAGACAATGCTTTAACAGAAAAGTTTTTAGAAGGAAAAGAAATAACCACAGAAGAATTGAAAAATGTCCTTAGGAAATGTGTTTTGGCCTATAAGTTAGTCCCAGTACTTTGTGGGTCAGCCTTAAAAAATAAAGGAGTGCAAACAGTTTTAGATGCAGTAGTAGAATTGCTTCCTTCACCAATTGATTTGGAATCTGAAAAGGGGATTGATCCAAAAGATGAATCAAAAGTCATAGAAAGAAAAGCTGATGATGCAGAGCCATTTGCAGCTTTGGTGTTTAAAATTGCCACAGATCCTTTTGTGGGAACTTTGACATATTTTAGAATTTATTCTGGAAAATTGGAAAAAGGAACATATGTTTTAAATGCCAATACCGGAGAGCAAGAAAGAATTTCTAGAATTTTAAGAATGCATGCAGATGAAAGACAAGAGCTTGATGTTTTGTATTCTGGAGAAATTGGAGCTACTGTAGGACTTAAAGCCACAAGCACAGGTCACACATTGTGCGACAAAGATCATCCTGTTATGCTTGAAAAAATTGTATTCCCAGAACCTGTTATTGGTATTAGAGTTGAGCCAAAAACCAAAGCTGATCAGGAAAAGCTTATAATGTCTATTAGAAAACTTACTCAAGAAGATCCAACTTTTAGAATTAAAGAAGATTCTGAAACTGGTGAAACAATTATTTCTGGAATGGGGGAGCTTCATTTGGATATTATTGCCGATAGATTAAGAAGAGAATTTAATGTTGATGCAAATTATGGTAAGCCACAAGTGGCATTCCGTGAAACAATTGTGGGTGAGGGCCAAGCAGAAAGTAAATATGTAAGGCAGTCCGGAGGTAAAGGACAATATGGTCATGTATATTTGAAAGTTAAACCAAAAGATAGGGGAGCTGGGTTTGAATTTATTGATGAAATTAAAGGAGGAGCTATTCCAAAAGAGTTTATCAAGCCTGTAGAAAAAGGTGTTGTAGAATCTATGGATAAAGGAATTTTAGCTGGATATCCAGTTGTTGATGTGGAAGTTACTTTGTATGATGGAAGTTATCATGATGTTGACTCTTCTGAATTTGCTTTCAAAATTGCAGGATCTTTGGCTTTTCAAGATGCTTGTAAAAAAGCTAAACTTGTTATTTTAGAGCCTGTAATGAAAATGGAAATCGTAACTCCAGAAAACTTTTTTGGACAAGTAATTTCTGATTTAAGTTCAAGAAGAGGTAAAATTGAAGAAACTTCAGAAAGAGTTGGGATGAAAGTAATTGATGCAATGGTACCATTATCAGAAACTTTTGGATATGCAACATCTTTAAGATCTTTAACAGAAGGAAGAGCAAGCTTTACAATGGAATTTAACAAATATGAGCAAGTACCTTCAAATATTGCTCAAGAAATTATCGACGGCAAAAGACAGTAGTTGATAGACATCGGGTGTCTATCTTTAGTGTCATCCCAGACTTGATCTGGGATCCAGAGTTAAGTGCACATTCTCTAGATTCCCGCTTTCGCGGGAATGACATTGTGATTATTGAATTTTGAAATAAAAAAAAGCCCAGCAACCGTGGTGGTCACTGGGTTATGCGAGTCTCTTTGGAATACAACGCGAGTTATTCCCCAAAAACCTGCATTTTCCACTTCGCGGAAAGATCCGCCGCCCGCATTTCGTCGCTCGTTAGCAAGGCCATCTCTACGGCAAGCTCTTGGTCGATTTTCTGTTCTCGTCCAGAAGAACGAGAATCAGCCCTTTTTTCTAACAAAGCGGAAAGTATCCCGCTAATTTCCACAATTTGTGCGTCCCTTGCCTCGGCATCGGAAGCACTGGTTGTCGGCGGTTCGGGTTTGCCATCGTCGAGAATGAAGCCGACGACGCGATGTGTGTCGAGGATGGCGAAGTATTCGCTTTTTTGTGGGTCGGGCAACATATCGCCCAATTCCGAAATGTCAAACTTGAATACTTCGCGATCCTTCTCATCTGTGATGTTCACAAAAAAATCTTTGCGAGCCATGGTGGCCTCCTTTGGTGAGAGTTAGAACCCAATAAAAAATAATAGCAAAATAAAATAAACCTATCGATTTTCCCCGCGCGTTAGCGCGAGGGCAGGATAGCATCCCAAATTTCTTTCCCGTGTGCTACAATGATGCATGGAATACAAAAAGTTATCTCATTGCGTATATCATTGCCAATACCACTTAGTCCTTCCGACCAAATACAGAAGAGAAATTTTCAACGATGCAATAGCAATGCATCTAAAATGGAAATTGCTCGATATCACTAAACATTATCCAGAGCTCGTAATCGAAAAGGCAACTTATGACAAAGACTATGCGCATTTGTTAGTTTCAATCCCCCCGAAAATGAGCGTAGGTAGTGTGGTCAGATTAATCAAAACAAACACATCGAGGGGCATTAAAGAGCAATTTCCATTTCTCAAAGATGTGTACTGGGGATCAGATGGCATTTGGTCGGAAGGATACTTTGTTTCTACCACGGGCATCAACGAAGCAATCATCAAGAGATATATTGAAGCGCAAGGGAAAGAAGATTTGGGACATATAAAATTAACAATTTAATACTACGGGCGTAAGCCCGTAGATACTTATTAAAAGAGTCAAGCATTTGACTTTGTGTATGAATAGAATATAATAAAAATATGGTTTCATTAAATATTACAATCAAAGAAAAAAATAAAAAGTTCCACAAAGCAGTGGTGGAGTTTGACGCAGAAAAATTCGAAAAGTTAGCAGACCTTTTGGGTGTTTTTGATTTTAATCCAGATTTTTTGGCCAGCGTGGGACGAGCAGAGAAAGATTACAAAGCAGGACGAGTTACAGAATTTAAATCTTTAAAGGATTTGAGAAAATAATTTTTATGGAAATTTTATTATCCGATGAGTTTAAGGAAAATTTTTCTTTGCTTGATAGTCGAATTCAAAAGCAGGCAGACAAACAAATAATTATTTTCAAAAATAATCCATTTTATCCATCTTTAAATACTGAAAAATTATCGCCGAAAGAAAGAGGGTTGTGGAGTTTCAGGGTTGATAAAAAATATAGAGTTGTTTTTGAATTTGTGGAAGAAAGTAAGGTTTTGTTTTTAAGTATTGGTCCGCACGATTGGATTTATAGAAGAAAATTTTAAAAATTTAGTAAATATGAGCAAGTACCTTCAAATATTGCTCAAGAAATAATCGACGGTAAGCGTCAATAATTTACAGATACCGGGTATCTGATACCGGGTTTCTGCTTTTTGTCATTCCCGCGAAAGCGGGAATCTAGCGTCGTCGTTATTGCGAGGAGGTCGCAACCGACGAAGCAATCTCAAATAATGTTTTGCAATTCACAGTTGGGATTGCCACGCTCGCCTGTGGGCTCGCTCGCAATGACTGTGTGATTGATTGAATTTTTGAAATAAAAAAAACGGCACGAACTTTTTGTTCATGCCCTTGCCCTCGCGACCCAATACTGTAGTCACTTACTAAGAAGTCGACTCGCTATTCGGTCAACCTCTCCGGCCATTTTTTCGATCTCTTTATCGAGGCCGTCATCTGCCGGCGGTTCGGGTGTTTCAATTCGCGCCTCGCCGTTAGTATCAATGACACGTTGCTCTACCACAACGCACGGTTCTCGATCCACTGATGTTGGTTGTATCCCAAGCATGATTTCTGTGGCATCTAGGACCCTGTCCAAAAATCGTGAGTCATCTCTGTCTCCGAGAATCCCCATTCTCCGTTGGATTTTTGTGATTCTATTTCGCTGTTGTCGTGAAATCAACATTTTCCTCTCCCTTGAGAAAAGAGTCTTGAGTTTGGAAAAAGATACTACGAAAATAATAGCAAAATATGGAAAACTTGTCAATCCTTCACTTAATTTTCTGCGGAAAATGAAATGAAGGACATAAAAAAAATGTTTTATGTTTACGTTTTAAAAAGTAAAAAAGATGGGAAACATTATGTTGGTTTTTCTTCTGATTTAAGAAAAAGATTCAAGGAACATTGTAATGGAGAAGTTAGATCAACTTTTTATAGGAGACCCCTTGAATTAATTTATTATGAATGTTATAAAGATAGAAATATAGCAGAAAAAAGGGAAATACAAATTAAAAGTGGGAAAGCTCATACTGCACTAATCAAAAGATTAGAGGAATAGATAATCCTTCATCTTATTTTTTTCGCAAAAAAATCAGGTGAAGGGTTGAC
>CAINMG010000135.1 GCA_903850725.1 Candidatus Staskawiczbacteria bacterium | reverse complement strand
TCTTAGTTTCAGCTTTATTTAAACCTTGAAGCTCACCATAATACCTTTCATTTAAATTTTCAGAAACAAAAAACTGCGTGCAATTTCCTGCAACCTTATCAAAGTTTCCCCACTCTTGCATCCTACCGCCGTCAATGCTAGAAAAAAATGGATATTTCACAAAGTTTTTATACATTTCAATTACGGTTTGCATATTCCTTGCTAAAGGCGAGGTGAATCCCACATCAATTTTTTCATTTGAAATTCTTTCAGCCACTTCTTTGGCCATTTCAAAACCCTCCTCAGAAAGAGGCGCATTTGTCCATCCCGCAAATCTATCGTCAACATTCCATTGTGATTTTAAATGTCTTTGTAAATATAATTTTGCCATATTTTTAAAATTATTACCCTACTTTATTAAATAGTTTTGAGCAGCAAAAATATATTGCTCAATAAATATCTTTTTAAAAGGAATAATAGAGTTAGTTTCATAAAAAACAATCATCGCTTCCCTATAATCATTTTCATTTACACTTCTATAAGACAACGGCGCCAAACCATAAGCCATTAAAATCGCATTACACATTAATCTGGAAGCTCTTTTGTTCCCATCTTCAAATGGCTGAACATAACTTAGGCTTAAAAGTGATATTAAGGCTTTTGCGTATGGGTTTTTATTCTTAGCTATAACTTTAGACAATAATTTTATTGCGTCTTCAATTTGGTAAACATTATCAAGAGGTCTGTATTTTGAGCCCAAAATACCAACTGGTTTTTTACGCAAACCAAAACCAACATCAAGGCCTTTAACCAATAATTTGTGAAGTTGCTCTAAATTAGATAAATTTAAACTTCTAAATTTCTTTTTATTACTAAAAACAAAATTAAAAGCATCTTTGTGATTTAAAATCATTTGTGCTTCATTTTTACTATGCCCCACGGCCTCTTTATTTTCCAAAATCAGTTTCTCTGTATCTAAAAGCGTGTAAGTATTGCCCTCAATTTTTGAAGATTTCCATGAAAGCTCAATAACCAAGCGTTCCAACTCCTTTTTTTCGAGAGTTTCAGAAATATTTTTAGATCTTTTATTATAATTCATGGTTTCCGTTTTTAAATTTTTCAGCTCATCACTTGAAAATAAATCAAAAGCAAAAACTGGCAAAATTTCAAAATTGTATTTTGTTTGACCATGTCTATTATCTGGTTCAGTCGCACAATAAACCCTAGCTTCTAATTCTGTGTTTATTCTACCATAAGCGCTAATTTGGTAATTTGTTGCCGGACCAAAACCCTGTTTTGCAATAAGCTTCAAGTTAACCATTTTTGAAAGTTCGCGTTTTATGGTAACCAAAGATACATCCTCACCATTTTTCAAAACTTCTTCATTAATTTGTGATGATGCAAAACTACCGCCTTTAATTAAGACTGCTAATATTTTTTGTTGTTTTTGAGTGATTTTAATCATTTTCGTATTATTTTTTATCGTATCATTTAGCCCCTTTAATCGTATCATTTTGATACGATTTTTTCAATGCCATTTAAATTATTTTTCTAAAGTTTAAGCCCGCTACAGAACAATTTCCTGCAAGTTCGGTTTCTATTTCCATTAATCTATTATATTTTTCTACACGTTCACCTCGACTTGGACCAACTTTTACAAACCCAGCATTTACAGCCACTGCCAAATCAATCATTGTGGTGTCATTGGTCTCACCACCGCCTCTATGACTAATTATTGTCATAATCCCATTTTGGCGGGCCAGCATACAACATTCAACTGTTTCAGACAATGTTCCTATTTGGTTTAATTTAATTAAAATAGAATTTATAGCTTTTACTTCAATTGCTTTTTGCAAAAGCTTTGGATTTGTGACAGTTAAGTCGTCCCCAACAATTGCAATTTTATCCCCCACTTTTTCTGTAAGTTTTGGCCATGCAGACCAATCGGTTTCTGCAAGCGCATCTTCCAAGGTAATTATTGGGTAATTATTTATCCAATTTACAAAATACTCAATCATTTCATCAGAATTGAGTTTTTTATTTTCTTTCTCCAATTCATAGACACCTTCTTCAAATAATTCAGAAACTGCAGGATCTAAACTTATGCCCACATCTTTGCCAAAACTATACCCTGATTTCTCTACAGCTTCTTTGATTAATTCAAGCGGAGTCTCATTTGTAGGCAAACCATTTGGTGCAAAAGCTCCTTCATTCCCTACATTACTATTATAACCTTTATCTTTTAAAACTTTTTTTAATGTAAAATATATTTCAATTCCTCGCCTTACATTTTCTGCTACACTATCATTTCCAATCATAGAAATCATATATTCTTGTAAATCTGTAGATTGATCTGCGTGTGCCCCACCCTCAATTACTACCATCATTGGGTTTGGCAAAATATAATTTTTGTCGCATAATAAACCTTGATTTTCTAAATCAAAAGCTTTTCTTATATATTGGTACATTGGCATCTTGGCTTCATTGGCGCTGGCTCTAGCCACAGCTAAACTTACCCCCAAAATTGCATTGGCGCCTAAATTGGTTTTGCGTTCCGTGCCATCAAGCTTAATCATTTTTTGATCAATTACATTTTGACTTCCAACTTCACCAACCTCCATGCCAACTAAAACAGGAGCTATTATTTTGTTTACATTTTCTACTGCTTTAAGCATGCCCTTGCCCATAAATCTAGACTTATCACCATCAAGTAATACAAAAGCCTCACTTATTCCAGCAGAAGCTCCATAAGGCACCGAAGCCACACCGATTGTCCCAGTTTCCAAAACACATTTAACCTCTACTGAAGGCGTAGAACCTGAACTTAATATCTCCCTTGCAATAATTTGTTTTATTTTCGCCATAATATTTTTATTAATAATTACTTTTTACTTTTT
>CAINMG010000134.1 GCA_903850725.1 Candidatus Staskawiczbacteria bacterium | reverse complement strand
TATTTTCTATAAATATCTATCGGAAAAGTTAGAAAGATATGTGAACGAGAAACTTCTTTCTCGTGAGGATTACAAATTTGCCGATATAAAAGAAAACACGAAAGAAGGCAAAGCTATTTTAGATGAAATTAAAAAAGCCGTTATTAGTCATTTGGGATTTTTTCTTAAACCCTCAGAACTTTTTTCATGCATTGTAAAGAACGGCAACGGCGAAGCAAAAGGTGAAAAAGCATTTATTCTTGAGGATCTAAAAAATATTTTAAATAGCATTGAGCAAACCTCAATGGGAACAGCCAGCGAAGATGATTTTAAAGGGCTTTTTGACGATGTTGATCTCACTTCTTCAAAACTTGGATCAAGCGAAAAGAAAAAGAATGATGTTATTGTTGAAGTGCTTACATTATTGAAAGGTATTGATTTTAAACTTGAAGATTCAAAGAGTGATTTGCTTGGCGATGCGTATGAATATTTGATTGGTGAATTCGCCGCTGGAGCTGGTAAAAAGGGCGGAGAGTTTTATACTCCGGCTCAAGTTTCTCGTTTGCTTGCACAAATTGTGTCTGTTGATAAAAAAAGAGTGCGTTCGGTTTTTGACCCGACTTGTGGCTCTGGATCTCTTTTGCTTCGTCTCAAGGATTACACAGAAGTTTCTGATTATTACGGACAAGAGCTTAATCCTACAACATACAACTTAGCAAGAATGAATATGATTTTGCACGGTGTTCATTTTGATCATTTCAAAGTAAGACAAGGCGATACTCTCACAGAGGACATGCATCCAGACTTGAAAGCTGAGGCCATTATTGCTAATCCGCCCTTTGGTGTGAAGTGGAAGGGTGAAGATGATCCGGCATTAGCTCACGATGACAGGTTTAGTCAGTATGGTCGTTTGGCTCCAAAAGGTGCGGCTGACTATGCTTTCATAACTCACATGCTTTATCACTTGTCTGATAATGGTACTATGGCGATTGTTTTACCTCACGGAGCTTTATTTCGTTCTGGGGCAGAAGAACATATTCGAAAATATATTATTGAAAAACAAAATTATCTTGATGCTGTGATTGGTTTACCAGCAAATTTATTTTACGGAACAGGCATTCCTGCAATAATTTTGGTTTTCAAAAAATGTCGCAAAGACGATGAGGATGTTTTATTTATTGATGCATCAAAAGAATTTGAAAGAGGTAAAAATCAAAATAAGATTACCGATGAAAACATCGTTAAAATTTTTGATACATATAAAAATCGAAAAGAGGTTGAAAAATATTCTCATAAGGCAACATTAGAGGAGATCAAAGAAAATGAATATAACCTCAATATTCCAAGATATGTAGATACTTTTGAGGAGGAGGCGCGTATTGATATTGAAAAGATTGCAAAAAAACTTCAGGAGCTACAAAAGAATGAATCTGGACTACAAAGTAAAATTGTTAAGTTTTGTGATGAATTAAAGATAGATAAACCTTTTTAAGTATGAATAATATTCAATTACAAAAAAATATTCAAAAAATTCCAAAACTTCGGTTTCCTGAGTTTTCAGATACATTTGAAATGAAATATTTGCATGACATTTTTCAAAAAAAACAAAAAAGAAATAGTGATAATAAGGAAAAATATGTTCTTACTAATTCTGCGGTGGAAGGTATAGTAAGCCAACAAGATTATTTTGATAAAGATATCGCAAATCAAGATAATCTAACTAATTATTTTATAGTTGACCTCGATGATTTTATTTATAATCCCAGAATATCTAAAACCGCTCCAGTTGGCCCTTTTAAAAGAAACAATTTACGAAAAGGAATAATGTCTCCGTTGTACACCGTTCTTAAGCCTAAAGTCGGCGATCTGTCCTTTTTGGAGAATTACTTTCAAACCAAATATTGGCATAGATATATGTTTAAGATTGCCAATTATGGAGCAAGGCACGATCGTATGAATATTTTGCAGGGTGATTTTATGAAATTACCCATTCCTTTCCCTTCTATCCCTGAGCAACAAAAAATCACCTCTTTTCTTAATTCTGCTGAGGAGTGGTTGAAAAATTTACAAACACAAAAAGAAAACCTGGAGGAATATAAAAAAGGAATAATGCAAAAAATCTTCTCTCAAGAAATTCGCTTCAAGGATGATGGCGGAAAAAGTTTTCCAAAATGGGAGAAGAAGAAACTGGGTAGCTTCTTGATTGAAAGAAATGAACAATTCCCCAAAAGTGAACAGTATCCTTTGATGGCCTTTGTGGCATATAAAGGAGTGACCCCTAAAGGAGAAAGGTACAATCGTGAATTTCTAGTTATTGATAGCGATAACAAAAAATACAAACGAACTGAATTTGGTGATTTTATTTACAGTTCAAATAACCTTGAAACTGGCTCTATAGGTTCGAATCGTTTTGGTTTCGCAAGTATTTCACCTGTTTACGGTATTTTTAAGATTGCGAAATCGTGTGACCACCAATTTATGGGTAGTTATTTAGTTCGTAAAAGCTTTATAAATAAAATGATTAGATATAGACAAGGTGTAGTATATGGACAATGGAGAATTCACGAATCAGATTTTTTAAAGATCGAGGAGGAGATCCCCTCTCTAGAAGAACAACAAAAAATTGCTGATTTTCTGGCTTCGCTTGATAAAGCGATAGATGCAAAACAACAGCAAATTACCCTTGCTGAGAATTGGAAAAAAGGTTTAATGCAAGGATTATTTATATAAATTATGACACATCAATCAGAATCACAACTTGAAAAATCTTTAATTGAACAACTTGGTCGGTTGGGCTTTTCGCCTGTTGTTTTAGAAGATACGGATGCTTTAATAAGTAATCTAAAAACACAACTTGAGCGTTTTAATCAGCTGACTTTTTCGGATACAGAATTTTCAAGAATATTAAATCATTTGAATAAGGGCGACCGCTTTCAAAAAGCCAAGACGCTCCGAGATTATTTCTTGCTACACCGCGACGATGACACCACAAAACACATCCGTTTTTTCAATATGGATCAATGGTGCAAAAATGAATATCAAGTAACGCATCAAATCACTCAAACTGGACGATATGAAAACAGGTACGATGTAACCCTTCTTATAAACGGCTTGCCTCTTGTGCATATTGAGCTAAAGCGCAGAGGAATCGAAATGAAAGAAGCATTTAACCAGATTCAGCGATACCACAAACACTCTTTCACTGGTACTCTTTTTGAATATGCTCAGATTTTTATTATTTCAAATGGCGTAAATACAAAATATTTTGCAAACAATCCAAAACAATCATTCGAACAGACTTTTTATTGGACGGACGAGAAAAATGTAAAAATTACCCAACTCGATAAATTTGCTGATGCTTTTCTGGAAAAATGTACTGTTTCAGAAATGATTGCGGAGTATATTGTTCTTGCTGAAGCATTACAAATACCAATGGTGCTTCGCCCTTATCAATACTATGCATCGCAAGCTATTGAAAAGCGCGTGCGTGAATCAAATAAAAATGGGTACATTTGGCATACAACCGGCTCCGGAAAAACGCTTACCTCATACAAGGCAAGTCAGGTTTTGTCGCGAATACCGGATATTAAAAAAGTTTTGTTTGTTGTAGATAGAAAAGACCTTGATATTCAAACAACCAAAGAGTTCAACTCCTTTTCCGATGGATCAGTGGATGGCACAAATAATACTCGAAATCTAGTAAAACAGCTTACAGACCCAAACCGAAAATTAATTGTTACCACAGTTCAAAAATTAGACATTGCGATTAGCAGAGAATCTTACCTTGAGCAATTCAA
Source organism: Candidatus Staskawiczbacteria bacterium (assembly GCA_903850725.1). Classification (GTDB taxonomy): domain Bacteria; phylum Patescibacteriota; class Minisyncoccia; order Minisyncoccales; family Staskawiczbacteraceae; genus XYB1-FULL-32-11. The sequence goes on along the minus strand of CAINMG010000134.1, from coordinate 2,894 downwards.
AGATCTTATTGATGAAAAAATAGTTATTATTTTTGACGAATGTCATCGTAGTCAATTTGGGCAGACGCACGCAAGAATAAAAAGTTTTTTCAAAAAAGCACAACTATTCGGCTTTACCGGAACCCCTATTTTTGCCGATAATAATGTCGGAGGAGTAACAACTGCTGATGTCTTTGGTGAATGCTTGCATAAATACATTATTACAAACGCAATTTCTGATAATAATGTTTTAGGTTTCGCTGTTGAGTATGTTGGTAAATATACACAAAAATCCCCAGATACTTTGGATGCGGATATTTTTGCAGAAACACTTGTTGAAGGGGTTGATACTCGCGAAGTTTTAGAAAGTGATGATCGTTTAAATAAAATTACTGATTATATTCTTGCTGACTGGAAAAGAAAGACAAAGAATGGAAAGTTTAATGCTTTGTTTGCAATATCAAGGATAGATGTTCTCAAAAAATATTATTCACTATTCAAGAGTAAAAAAGCAGACGATTTTAAAATAGCAACTATTTTTACTTATCAAGCGAACGAAGACGAGAGTGGAGATATGCTTGATTTTGATGTGTTTGCAGGAGAAGGCACTACTGGCAATACACTTTCACGGGATTTTCTTGAGGATTGTATAAAGGATTATAACAAGCTGTTTGAAACAAACTTTTCAACTGATCGTTTTTATGATTATTATCGCGACCTTCAAAAAAGGATAAAAAGCAAAGAAGTGGATTTGATACTTGTTGTTAATATGTTTTTGACTGGTTTTGACAGTCCTCGCCTAAATACTCTATATGTAGATAAAAATCTACGATATCATGGATTGATTCAAGCCTATTCGCGAACGAATCGTTTGCTTAATTCCGATAAGCCTCACGGAAATATAATCTCATTTAGGAATTTAAAAAAGGCTACCGACACGGCACTTGCTTTGTTTGGTGATGAAAATGCAAAAGAGATTGTATTTAAAAAACCATATGAAGACCAAAAGAAAGAGTTTGATTTAAAACTTTCGGAATTAAGAGAAATTACTCCAACTATTACCTCTATTGATGAGCTGAAAGGTGAAGAAGAAAAAGCTGTTTTTGTAAAAACATTCAGAGATTTGTTGCGTATAAAATCTTCACTTGAGACTTTTGCCGAGTTTTCTTTTGAAAATTTAGGAATATCGGAGCAAGAGTTTTATGACTACCAAAGCAAATACCTTGATATTTACGAAGAAAGAAAAAATGATGATTCTGGAATTGAGTCGATTTTAGACCAAATTGATTTTGAGTTAGAACTAACTATCCGAGATATTATCAATTTTGATTATATTATTCTTTTGATTGCTGGATTGAAAAATATCTCAAATGACACAATCAGAGAAAAGAAAACGGAAGATATTTTGAAGATTTTTGATCGCGATGCACGACTTAGAAAGAAAAAAGATCTCATTAAGAAATTTATTGAGGAGAATTTACCGAAAATCGCTAAAGCAGATGATGTTGAAAAATCGTTTAGTGAATTCTGGGCAAGTGAAAGATCAGAAACACTCAAAAAACTTGCTAAAGACGAAAATATACCAACAGAAAATATTGAAAAGTTGATTGGAGAATATTTGTATACCCAAAAACTTCCTCGCGAGCAAGATATTGCAGATATGCTTCCGGAACAGCCAAAAATTATGGAAAGAAGAGGAATAATCAGTCGTATCAAGTCGGCGATTGAAAATATTGTTGATATGTTTGAATGGTAAATTTATGAACTACACCAAGAAAACAGCCAGAAAAGAACACATTTGCACGAAGTGCAAAAAAACGATCACTAAAGGCGAAGAATATCTTTGCGAGAATAAGTTTTTGGCGAGTCTAAACAAAAATCAAACCAAACTTTGCAAAGAATGTTATCAAAAATAATATGAACACATTTAAACAATCAGCAATCGAAATATTGAAAAAGGCGGGAACGCCTTTGCACTATACCGAAATCACTCGGCTGGCTTTGGAGTCTGGCATATTGGAAACAGAAGGGGCAACACCAGAAGCGTCAATGAACGCGCAAATCACGGTTGATATTAAAAATAAAGTTGAAGGCTCTGATTTTATCAAAACCGCACCCGGAACTTTTGCTCTCAATCCAAACAAAAAAGAAATCAAGGAAACACCAAAGATTATTGAAGCCGAAAAAGAGGAAGAAGAAAAAATTGTTATTGCCGGCGGATTTACTGGAAAAGCTGGCGAGCATCTAGTTTGCTCGGAACTGCTTTTTCGTGGCTTTAACGCCAGCATAATGAGCGTAGATGTTGGAATGGATATTGTGGCGGTCAAAGAAAATCAGCTGTTTGGAATACAGGTCAAAACTTCAAATCTCAATCGCTTTGATACTTATGTTTTTGATATTCGTAAAGTTTCTTTTGAACGCCACAGCAACGGCAATATTTACTATATTTTTGTTTTGCATGGCGAGAAGAAAAACAATTTTTTGATTTTGCCATTTCACGAAGTTGAAAAGAAAGTCCACGAAAAAGCAATTTTGGAAGTTGGTCACGGGAAACGCTACCGCGTGAATATTAAATTTAGAGATGAAAAAGTGTATCTCGGAAATATGGATCACGAAATGGGATATTTCCTCGATAACTGGAATTTGATAAAATAAGACGAAAGGTGGCGCGCCAGTTTTCAACTGGCACGAAATTCGGAAGCGAAAAAGGAAAGGTTCAAAAACCCGCCCGCATTCCTCCCCAGACCCCTCCTGCGGGCGGAAAATCAGCCGAGGCGGGGCAATTCCATTCCCCCAGAAAAATAGTTTGCCCCGCCGAGTCCAAATTAGTTTTCAGGATTTTCGTCAAAAAATGTTCGAACATCAAACAACAAACACCGCAAATAAATTATTATTAAAAAAATTTATTATGAAAC
>CAINMG010000133.1 GCA_903850725.1 Candidatus Staskawiczbacteria bacterium | reverse complement strand
ATGAGCAAAATAAATAAAAAAATTATGATAGCTGAAGATGAGAGAGATCTTCTATCATTACTAAAAGATAGCTTTCAAGAAGAAGGCTTTATAGTTTTTACAGCATCAGATGGCCAAGAAGGCGTAACTATTGCAAACAAAGAAAAGCCTGATTTAATCTTAGCTGATATTTTAATGCCAAAATTAGATGGCATAGAAATGATAAAACAAATTAGAAAATCTGGGGGTAAAGTTCCTGTCATATTTTTAACTAATTTTGGAGACCCAGAACATATAAGCAAAGCTATAGAGGTTGGCAATTCTGACTATATAGTAAAATCTGATATGAAAATTGAGGAAATTATTTTTAGAGCGAAAAGCAAATTAGAAATAAAATAACAATAAACAAAAATGCCTAAAAGGGCTTTTTGTTTATTTTAAAATAAGTTATAATTACGCATAATTAAAAAAATGGTTAAAAGAAGAAAAAACATTTACGATCCACAAAATTCTGACCCATACAATATTTCAAGATCCAAAATTGAGTTTTTTTTGGAATGCCCACAATGCTTCTACCTTGACCGCAGATTTGGTATTTCCAGACCAGATATGCCAGGATGGTCTTTAAATTCTGCAGTTGATCAACTTTTAAAAAATGAGTTTGATAATTTAAGGCAAAATAAACAAATTCACGAAGTTGCAAAAAAACATAATATAAACGCAATCCCCTTCTCTCATCCCGATCTTGCTATCTGGCGAGATGATTACAATAAAAAAATCGGAGCTTCATTTTTACATAAAGAAACCAATCTAAATATTTGTGGCATTATTGATGATATTTGGCAAAACATAGACACCAAAGAACTTCATATTGTAGATTACAAATCAACCAGCACCGAATATCCTATTTCTCTTGACCACGAATATAAACAAGCCTACAAAAGGCAAATGGAAGTTTATCAGTGGATTTTTAGAAAACTCGGACATATCATTTCTAAAACTGGGTATTTCTTTTTTGCCAACGCCGCAAAAAACCGACCATCTTTTGATTCTAAATTAGAATTTAGAACTTTAATTTTACCACACCACGCCGATGACTCTTGGGTAGAGCCAGTTATTTTTGAAATAAAAAAATGTTTAGATTCCGACCAAATCCCAGAGCCAAGCAACACCTGCCAATTCTGCAGGTATCGCAAAATGATAGTTGCTGAAAAAATTAAAAACAAAGCCAAAATCCAACAAACAATTATTTAAAACAATGCGTCATTCCCGCGCCAGCGGGAATCCAGTTTCGTTTTCGTTGTCATTGCGAGAAAGTCGCAACCGACGAAGCAATCTAAATTTTATCGCACCAACTTACATAAACACGCGAACTAAAACAAGACTATTCCACGTTTTTGTAGAATAGATTTTGTAAATATAGCAAGATTATAGTAGGATAAAGTTATGAGTAAAATAGATTTAATAAGAATTTTAAAAGTAATTTCCAATGAGTGGCGAGCTTTAATCTTACTTTATTTAATTGAAAATAAAGAAGCTTATGTGGGCGATATTGCCGAAGCCTTAAATATTTCTTTTAGAAATACTTCAAAAAGTTTATCAATTTTAGCTAAAAATAATTTAGTACAATCAAGGAAAAATTTTTTAAGAAGATATTACTCCATAAACACCGCAAAATTCCCTAATGACTTATTGAACTTTTTAAAATCTGTTGAGTTATAAATCCTTCTAACTTTTTCAAAAAACATTCCACAAAAACGTGGAATAGCTGTTATTAAATTAGTACTGTTAATTATGAGTAGGTTATTCCACGAAAATGTAGAATAGTTATTTATGATTACTAACCGTATAAAATAGTAGTGGTTGTATAAAAATATATGTCAATAGATTTTAGAGAAAAATTTAATAACCTTTACGCCAAACTAAACCCTGAGCAAAAAATTGGAGTAGATGAAATTGATGGCCCAATTATGGTAATTGCAGGACCTGGCACTGGCAAAACTCATTTGCTAACAATGAGAATTGCCAATATTTTAGATAAAACTGACACTGCGCCAGAGTCAATTTTGGCTTTGACTTTTACCGAGAGCGCAGTAGCTTCAATGCGCAAAAACTTATCCGAAATTATTGGAACTATGGCTTACAGAGTAAATATCACCACTTTTCATGGTTTTGCAAACAATATTATCAAAGAGTATCCAGATAATTTTCCAGAAATTATTGGTTCTACCAACATCTCTGATGTAGATCAAATTAAAATCATAAGAGAAATTATTGATAATTCAAACCTAATAAAGTTAAAACCCTTTGGTAGCAGATATTTTTATGTGCCATCAATTATTCATGCTATTTCTGATTTAAAACAACAAGGATTTTTACCAGAAGATTTTGCAAAAATTATAAAGAAGGAAATTAATGAATTTGAAAGCATAAGTGATTTGTACTATGAGAAAGGCATAAATAAAGGGAAAATGAAAGGTAAATATATTACTCTTTTAAAAAATATTGAGCGCAACAAAGAGTTAGCAATTGTTTATAAGGAATATCAGCAAGCCTTAAGAAAATCTAGTTTTTATGATTATAGCGACATGATTGTTGAAGTTAAAATAGCTTTAGAGAAAAATAATGATTTACTTTTAATCTTACAAGAAAAATATCAATATATCTTAGTTGACGAGCACCAAGATACAAACAGTGCACAAAATAAGATTCTAGAGCTTTTGGCCAGCTATCACAATAATCCAAATTTGTTTATTGTTGGAGATGAAAAACAAGCTATATTTAGATTTCAAGGAGCATCTTTGGAAAACTTTTTATACTTTAAAAATTTGTACAAAGATGTCAAAGAAATTTCTTTAAAGCAGAACTACCGCTCTACTCAAACTATTTTAGATGCCTCCCACAATTTAAAACCAAATTCCATAAAACTTCTATCTAATATAAACCAACCAGAAAATTTGATAAACATAAGGAAATTTGTAAATCCGCAAGCAGAATATAATTTTTTAGGTAAAGATATAAAACAATTACTTGATAAAGGAAGCAAACCAGAACAAATTGCAATTTTATACCGTGAAAACCGCGATGTTTTTGACATTGCAAGAATTTTAAGGAAATTTGGCCTTCCATTTAATATTGAATCAGACCAAAATATTTTAGATGACCAAGATATTAAAAAACTTCTAATAATTTTGCGAGCTGTTTATAGATTTGGTAGCGACCGAGAACTAGTGGAGCTTCTATATATTGATATTTTTGATATTCCTGCATTAGACATTTATAAACTTTCAAGCTTTAAACGTGGCGATACTTTGCTTTACGATATAATAAAATCTGATGAATTATTAAAAGAAGCAAAAGTTGAAAATATAGAAAAACTAAAAGAAATTTATAAAAAATTATCTATTTGGAAAAAGCAAAGTTATAATAAAAATGCCGTAGCAATCTTCGAAGACATAATCCGCGATTCAGGACTTTTGGGAAAAATTTTGTCAGATTCATTAGCAGTAGAGAAAATCCAAAAACTAGGAACATTTTTTGACCAAGTAAAAAACTTAATTACCAGTCATAAAGACTATACTTTGGATGATTTTTTTGATTATTTGGATGTAATTCGTGAACATAATATTTCTATTAAAAATAAAGGAACAGGATACTCCAATGGCAAAGTTAGGCTTATGACAGCTCATAAATCAAAGGGGCTGGAGTTTGATCAGGTTTATATTACAAGCGCACAAGATGGGCACTGGGGAGGACGCAGAAATCACGAGAATATAAAATTACCAGCACAAATTTTCTCTATGCTTAACAAGATCGATCAAGACCTAGCAGAAGATGATGATGAAGATGAAAGGAATTTATTTTATGTAGCTATTACTCGTGCCAAAAAACAAGTAACAATCACCTATGCAGTAAAAAATCAAGAAGCAAGAGACAAGCTTCCAAGTTTATTTACAGAAGAAATAAAGCCTGAATTTGTAAAAATATTTGGAATGGAAAATGAAGAAATTCAAATTAAAGAAAATGAATTGCAAAATGAATTTGCTTTAGATTCTGATGGCAAGGCAAGTATAAAAGAAAAAGATTTTCTAAATGATTTATTCATCAAAAATGGACTTTCAGTAACTGCTTTGAATAATTATTTATCTTGCCCCTGGAATTATTTCTTTAACAATTTGATTAGACTTCCCGGAAGTCAAAATAAATTTATGGTTTTTGGAACTGCAGTTCACGAATCATTGAGCAATTATTTTGATGCTGTTAAAGATGGCAAGGATTTACAAAAAGAATATTTGCTAAAGCGGTTTGATGAATCATTAAATAAACAATCCATACAACAAAACGAATACCAAGAAATGCTCAAAAAAGGCAGAGAAGCCTTGTCTGGATATTATGATTTTTATCATAAATCTTGGAAAACTAATATATTAAATGAGTTAAGCATCAAAAGAATCCAATTAGCTGAAAATATAACAATTAATGGGAAAATTGATAAAATTGAAATTCTTGATTCCTCAAATAATGTTAATGTGGTAGATTACAAAACAGGAAAAATTAAATCAAGAAATGATATAGCCGGACTAAACAAAAATGGCGATGGCAACTATTTAAGACAATTAACTTTTTATAATTTGCTTTTAAACAACTATCAAAACAATAAATTTAAAATGCAGTCAGGGGAAATTGACTTTATCCAGCCAGATGAAAAAGGCAAATATAGAAAAGAGCTTTTTACAATTACAAAAGAAATGGTTGATAACTTGGAGATTCAAATCAAACAAGTTGCCAAAGAAATTTTGGATTTGAGTTTTTGGAACAAAACCTGCAGTGATAAGGATTGCGAATTCTGCGCATTGCGCAAAATGATAAAATAACTATAGCTCTAAAAATAATATTTCTAGTGCTAGCTTTGGGCTGGCATTGGTAAAAGTAAGCTTGTAAATTAACTCATCTAAAAGTTTGAGTTTTTTAGTTGCAGAATTATCTGTCAAAATATTTTTTCTAAAATGCTTTTGTAAGATTCTCATAATTTCCAGCACAATCGCCCCTTGCCCTGAGCTTGTCGAAGGGTCTTCTTTAATATTTTTTGTATAAGCAAATTTTTCTGCTAAACTACCTGAAATAATTTTTAACAATTCATCTAAAGTTTCTTTCTCTTTTTTTACTTGTTCTGGATTTTTTGAAACTTTTAAAATCTCTTTTGTTGCAAAAAATTTAATTGTTTGGCATCTTGAAAAAATTGTAGTCAAAAGCCTATCTGGCTGACTAGTTACTAGAATGAGAATTGTTTTGCCTTTTGGTTCTTCTAAAGTTTTAAGTAAACAATTTTGAGCTTCTATGGTTAATTTTTCTGCATTATCAATAATTACTGCTTTATACCCAGAAAAATAAGACCTTAAACTTAAAAAATCTAAAGCTTTTCTAGCTTGATCAATTCCAATTTCTTTTTTATCTGTTAGCACTTCCCCACTTTTTAAATCTGGCAAAGCAGAATTATACGAAAACATTCCTTCAAAATTATTTGACTCTTCTCCGGATCTTACAAACAAAAAATCCAAAAATTTACCCTTCTCAACATCAAGACAATTCTTGCAAGCCCCACACGGTTTATTTGCATCTTGGCAATTTAATAACTTTACTAGTTCTATTGCTAAAGTTTTTTTACCAATCTGACTTTCTCCGCAAAACAAAAAAGCATGAGCCAACTGACCTTCCTCAAAACTTCGCTTTAAAAATTCCCATTGCTTTTGATGCCCTATAATCATATTTTAAAAATTTATATTTTACAATTTTCACGCCCAAAACGAATCCGCCTCTGGCGGACAATCAATTACTACCCCCCCCAATTTCTCAATTATTTACTCAAACCTATTGACATATTAATTGTTATATGATATTATAAAAAATAACAATTTTCGTTCGTTCATGGTCCGTTTGCCAAAGGAGAAGCTGTGAAAAAGGTATTGATTTACCTGCCGATCGAAGGAGATGTGGAGATTATAGTCTGTAAATCTCGCAGAGAATTACAGCAGAAAGAAGACAAGCTGGAGAAGGAAGGAGGCCATGCGGAGTGCAATCCTGCCATCCTCATGGTGGTCTTCGAAATGAAGACCTAAAGGCCACGACGCGGGAATCGATTTCGGGTGCCAACAACAATAGTTGGCACCGTTTTTTTTATTTGAGAAATTTTTTGCCTAATTAACCAATTGACTGAAAATTTAATTTTAATTTTCTATATTCATTCTATTCTTTTTTACTCATTTCGTAAAGCACAAAAAAAATCGCAATTTTATTTACGATTTTTTTTCTAGACCCTAGACGCTAGACCCTAGACCCTATTTTTTAGACATTACAACTTTCTTATACTCTTCTAAGTGTTCTAATACTATTCCTGTACCTTTTACAACGCACAATAATGGCTCTTCTGCAATAAAACATGGCACACCAGTACTTTGAGCGATAAGCTCATTAATCTTAGCCAACAAAGCCCCTCCGCCTGAAACAATAATTCCTTTGTTCATAATATCTGCTGATAGTTCTGGAGGAGTTTCTGCTAAAACTTGTTTAACTGCTTGTACTATTTCACCTAAAACATCGGAAATTCCTTCACATATTTCATTACTTGAAATCTTAATATTTCTTGGAAGTCCCAAAATTAAATCTCTTCCTTGAATCTCAAAATATTTTGGATCTTTTTGAGGTAAAGCTGTACCTATTTTAATTTTTATTTCTTCTGCTGATTGTGTGCCAATGGCTAAGTTATATTTTTTCCTTATATATTCAGCAATTGCAATATCAATCTTATCCCCAGCTACCCTTGCTGAATGACAAGCTACAATGCCTCCCAAAGAGATTACAGCTACCTCAGAAGTACCTCCACCAATATTTACTATCATATGCCCAGAGCACGAATTTATAGGCACTCCAGCCCCAATAGCAGCTAAAATGGGCTCTTTGGCTACATAAGCTTGTTTGGCGCCAGCTGCCAAAGCTGCTTCAATTACAGCCCTTCTTTCTGTACTGGTTATGCCAGCTGGAACTGAAATTACCAATTCGGGTTTAAAAATTTTAAAATGACTTGTAGTTTTGCTTATAAAATGTCTTATCATTGCTTGAGTTACTCTATAATCTGCAATCACACCATCTTTAAGAGGCCTGTAAACTTTGATATCTGAAGGAGTTCTACCAATCATTTCTTTGGCTTGCTCGCCTACTGCCAAGATTCTATTTTCACTTAAAGAAACAGCCACCACTGATGGCTCATATAAAACAATTCCTTTGCCTTTTACATAAACTATGGAATTACAAGTTCCCAAATCTATAGCTATTTTATTATTGAACATAATTTTATGAAGTTACCCTTTTAATATCTGCTCCTAATTTTTGAAGTCTTGCTTCAATATTTTCATATCCCCTATCAATTTGATAAATATTTTCAATTGTTGTAGTGCCTTCTGCAATCATGCCAGCTAGCACCATCGTAATACCAGCTCTTAAATCTGGGCTTGTTAATTTCTTGCCATAAAGTTTTGTTGGCCCATTTACTACAACCCTATGAGGATCACACATTATAATGTTTGCTCCCATTGAATTTAATTGATCAGTAAAAAATAATCTTCCCTCAAAAATTGATTCGTGCACAATACTTTGATCTTGTACTTGAGTCATAAGTAAAGTATAAGGGCTTTGCAAATCAGTTGCAAAACCAGGATATTCGTGAGTAACAACTGATACGGCTTTCATTTGACTTGGTTTTGTAATTATATAATTTTCACCAATTTCTAATTTTGCTCCAGCTTTTTCTAATATTGGCAAAACTGCTCCCAGATGTTCTGGATTACAATTTTCAATTTTAATTTCACTTCCTGTTAATAGTCCCATCATCACAAAAGTTCCAGCTTCTATTCTGTCTGGAATTACATCAAAATATGATCCATAAATTTTATCAACTCCTTCAATTTCAATAGTATGAGTTCCAGCTCCTTTTATTTTTGCACCGCACTTATTTAAATATTCAGCCAATGCTGGAATTTCTGGCTCCATAGCACAATTATTTAAGATTGTCTTGCCTTCAGCTAAAACTGCAGTCATCATCATAGTTTCAGTTCCTGTGACTGTAATTTGTGGAAAGAAAATATTTGAGGCTTTTAATTTGCCTGATTTTGCTATTAATTTAAAACCATCTTCAGTAAAATCAACTCCTGCGCCAAACTTCTCAAAACCATTTATAAATAAATCAATTGGTCTTTTGCCAATAACACATCCTCCAGGGTGGTTCATTTGAACTTGGCCAAATCTAGCTAAAATTGGTCCTGCAAATAATATAGAACTTCTTAATTTTCTTACTAAAACTGGATCAAGAACTGTTTTGTTTATTGTTGCTGGATTTACAATTACCATTTTCCTTTCTTTATCAACATCAACACTTGCCCCCAAGTCTCTTAAAATTTCAATTGCAATATTTGTATCTTCTATAAAAGGAAAATTATTTATTATACATTTTTGATCAGATAAAACAGTTGCAGCCAAAATTTTTAGAGCTGAGTTTTTAGCTCCTAGCACTGCAATAGATCCTGATAATTTTGCCCCTCCATTAATTACAAATTTATCCATATTTTTATTGTAAATTCAAACTAATATTATCTTATAAAACAACCTATGTCAAACTTGACTTTTTCAGCCCATATATTCTATTATACTACAATCCATTGACATTGTCAATACTATATCCCCTACAAACATTGGGGGCTTCTTTTTTTGCAAAATTTGGTGTATATTTAATCAATAAAATAATATAATAAATTATGACAAAAAATACTAGACTCCTTATATTAATAGCTTGCTTTGTTTTGTTCTTTACCATAACCCCTTGGCTAATTTTATATTCCCTTGGTTATAGAATTGATTTTAAAAACCAATGCATTGTTGCCACTGGCGGTATATATGTAAGAGCCGAGCAAACTGGAACAGAAGTTATCATTGATTCAAAAATTGATCAAAAAAGTAGCTTTTTCTCAAATTCTGTTTTCGTACAAAATCTTACCCCTCAAATACACAATGTCTTAGTTAAAAAAGAAGGTTACTTTGAATATCAAAAAAATATCCCAGTAAGAGAAAAAGAAGTTACCAAAATAGAAAATATTACATTATTTAAAAATAACATTACTTTCCAAGAAGCTGACCAGAGCTTAATAAAAACTATGTTTACACAAAAAGATTCTAATCAACAATTTTTCCTTAAATCTGGAAATTTGTATTATTCTAACCTACCACAAAACTATGGGATTGTCGCACAATCAAATTTAATTATCAAAAAAGTACTTTCATACACAACAAACAACAATATAATTTGGTTAGGGCAAGACGGCAATCTAAGCCAATCTGACATAGCTGGCAAAAATACAGAGATTTTGACCACAAAACCCTTAATAGTAAATAAAGCCAGTTCTTACAAAATTTTTGTAAATAACTTTGGAACATTTGTATTAGAAAATAAAAATTTGCTTTTACTTAATAAAAATACTCAAATTTTAGAACAATTTGCTAGTAATATAAATGATCTTAAATTATCTTTAGATGGTCAGAATATTTTCTACGCAACAAATAATGAGATATATTTGAATCATTCAAATTATGAATATGGTCAAAATCAATTTCAACTTGATGAGAAAATTTTATTAAATAAATTTTATGAAAATATATCAGATATATTTTGGTTAAACAACAATTATTTAATAATGCGTGCCAACCCTTCGACACCCTTCGACTCCGCTCAGGGCAAGGACTCAGGGCAAGCAATAAAAATCTCTGAAATAGATAACCGTGGCAATATAAACTTAATAGACTTGCCTTTGTCTACAAATATAACCCTATCCTCAAGCTCACAAATTTACTTTAATCCTCAAGACAAAAAACTTTATATATTATCTGAAGGCATTTTAATGTCTTCTGACAGACTCCTTCCATAATTTTTTCCCAAAAAAAAGAACGACAAATCCTGAGGACTGTCGTTCGCTGGAAAAGTTACAATACTTTTGGCCATCCTTCTTTTAGAAAGGAATTTCGCCCGAAGCTTTAGCGACCTTTGCCTTTTCGGCCTTTTCATGTTCGTAGTTACATTGGCTACAAACCCAACCCCTTTTGTCACGCGTCCACCCGCTTTCGAGCAGATACGTAATGACAGACTCTCCCGATAGAAAAAGGTTGCTGATGATCGTGTGCCCACTACAGCAACCACATGTTGCGAAAGCCCCAAATTTCACAGAACCCTTTGTTTTTCTCTTGCGTGACTTTTGCATGCCTTTTTTCCTTATAGCAAAAAGCTGAACAAAAAATAAACGCAATTATATGCTACCAAAAACACAGTAAAAAAGCAACTTTTTTGAAAGTTGCTTTTTTGTTTAAAATTATCTTTTTGCCCATTGTGGACTCTTTCTTGCACGTTTTAAACCAAATTTCTTTCTCTCTCTCATTCTTGGGTCTCTAGTTAAATATCCTGCCTTTCTTAATCTCTTTCTAAAGTTTAAATTAAAATCTACAAGTACTCTAGCTGTTCCGTGCCTAATTGCTTCTGCTTGAGCTGACCTTCCTCCGCCTTTAAGAATTACAGAAACCTTAAACTTATCCAAACACTTCATTTTATTCATTGAAGAAACTGCTGTTTGCTGATCGCACACTAATTTAAAATATTCTGTATAAGGCATCCCATTGACCAAGAAAACTTTATCCCCTCTTGTATAAAGTCTAATTCTGGCAACTGCTGTTTTTCTCCTGCCAATAGCTTCAAAATATCTATCTGGCTTACCTGGAATTTCTTTGTCCAACTTAAAAGCATCAGCTGGGATTTCATCAAAATCATCTAGTATTTGTGTTGCAACTGGAATAATAACTTTTTTCTCCTCTGCAATCACTACATCTACCTCCTTTTTTGGTTTAATTGTTGTTGTCTTTTTTGTTGTTGGCATATTATTTTTCAAATCTTAATCTTTTAATTTGTAATGCTCTTAATTTATTTTTAGTTAACATTCCCATTACTGCCATCCTTAAAATCTCTGAATGCCCTTTTTTGATTGATATTTCTTTCATCGTTGCACTTTTTAAACCACCATGGAAACCAGTGTAATGATGATAAATTTTATCATTAAACTTATTTCCTGTAAATTTCATCTTGTTAACATTTCTTATTGTAACAAAATCTCCATCATCTCTGTGTAAAACAAAGCTTGGTTTATTTTTGCCTCTCAAAAGATTAGCAATCTCTACTGCTAGTTTTCCTAAAACTTTTCCATCTGCATCTATTAAATGATTTTCTCTTTTAATTATTTCTGTCATACTTTTATTTTACTAATTCTATTATTGCCATCAAAGCTCCATCAGATGGTCTTGGCCCCAATTTGATTATTCTTGTATAGCCACCTGGTCTTTGTAAATACCTTGGAGCAATTTCCTCTACTAACTTTTTTGTTATTTTAGGCGACAAATCCTTAGCAATAATTCTTCGATTAGAAACCGTATTGTCTCTAGCTCTTGTAATAAATTTCTCAGCTGACATTCGGAGTTCCTTTGCTTTAGCTTCTGTTGTCTTGATTTTTTCATGTAAAAAAAGCGAAGTAGCTAAAGTATTTAGAAGTGCTTCTCTTTGGTCTTTTGTTCTTGATAATATTCTACCTCTGTTTCTTTTTCTCATATTATTATTCGGCTTTTAATTCTAAGTCTAATTTTTTTAATTTCTTTTTAATTTCAGTTAAAGCTTTTTCTCCCATTCCTTCTAACTCAGATAAGCTTTTTTCTGACTTTTTCATAATTCCACCGACAGTTTTTATGTTATTTTCAGTCAAAGCATTTAATGTTCTAGTTGAAAGCTTTAAATCTTCAACAGCTGTTTTGTTAACATCTGATTCTTCAGAAACATCTTTTACATCTTCAGAATTTCGTGAAATAACTTTAATTTCTGCTGGCTTTCTAGATCCTAAAATAATATTAAAATGTTTTACCAAAATATCACAAGCGTCAAAAAATGCTTCTTCTGGAGTTATTGTTCCATCGGTTTCTATCTCTATGCTCAATTTGTCAAAATCTGTTCTATCACCGACGCGCATATTTTCAACTTGAAAATTTACATTTTTTATTGGAGTAAAAATTGCGTCTAATGCAATTGTCCCTATATCCATTTTCTTACCTTTTCTTTGATCTTTTGGTTCATATCCTATCCCTTTCTCAATTGTAATTTCTATTTCAAATTCTGTTTTTTTATCTGTAATCGTGGCAATATGCATCTCGGGATTTGCCAACTCAATCAATGGAGATTTTTCAAAATCACTTCCTTTTACTTCTCTTTCGCCCTTAACTTTCAAACTTACTTTCTGAGAGCCTTCCCAGCCCGAGGCTGGTCCGCCTTCGGCGGAAAAAATTTTAAATCTTAATTTCTTTAAATTTAAAGTAACCATTATCATATCTTCCAAAATTCCTGGTAATGCTGAAAATTCGTGCGAAGCTCCTTTGATTATAGCCTCGGTAACTGCAACTCCTGGAAGTGAAGTAAGCAAAACTCTTCTTAAACTGTTTCCGACTGTAACACCGTACCCTGGATATAGCCCTTCCACTTCAAACACTGTTTTATTTTTGCCCCTTTGAATCATTTTAGGGGATGTAGGGAATGAAATCATAATGTTTTTTAACACTAAAGTCAAAGATCAAAGCTTTTATCACCATGATTTGACCCTCAAGTTTAGTGTTGTTAAAATTAATCCTGCCTGCCGGCAGGCAGGTTATCTTGAATAAAACTCGAATATTAACGAAATCTCAGCTGGAGGATTTACTTCTAATAAATCTGGGTCTCCAATAGATTTTGCTTCCATCTTATCTTTATTTAAGGTAAGCCATACTGGCGCTTCTTTTCTTTTTAATGTATCTATCATATCTTTAAAAATAGGCTTCTTTTTCTTTGATTCTTTAACAGAAATCACATCTCCTTTTTTAACATTATAAGATGGTATATTAACAGGCTTTCCATTTACAATAAAATAACCATGAGACACCATTTGTCTGGCTCCTGGTCGTGATTCAGCAAATCCTAATCTAAAAATAACATTATCTAATCTTTTTTCTAATTCTTTTATAAGTTCAGCAGAAATATTTTCAACTTTTCCCATTTTTTCTAAGGCTTTTTGTACATAAGCTTTAAATTGTTTTTCTGAAAGCCCATACCATTTTTTCAAAGCTTGTTTTTCCTGCAAAGACTTTTTATAATCTGACATAGCTCCCCCTTTTCTTTTTTTAACTAATCCTGGTGGATTACTATTTCTAGTAAATGCACATTTACCAGTCAAACAACGAGCTCCTTTCAAAAAGAGTTTTTGTCCTAATCTTCTACAAGTTTTGCATTGATCGTATTTCATCTTATTGTAAAAATTATTTTAAATTATTTATACCCTTCTAATTTTTCTTGCCCTGCAACCATTATGTGGTATAGGCGTTACATCTTTAATAGAGACAACATTTAATCCTTGGTTTGTAAGTGTTCTAACGCTTGATTCTCTGCCTGCCCCAATTCCAGATATTAAAACATTTACTTTTTCTACTCCAATTTTCTTACAAATGTTAGCAATGGTTTCAGCGACTTTTGAAGCTGCAAATGATGTTGCTTTTTTTGTCCCCTTAAACCCAACTGATCCAGCTGATTTCCAAGCTAAAACCTGTCCTCTCATATTTGTAAGAGTTATAATTGTATTATTATATGAAGAAGAGACATAAACTTTTCCCTCAGACACTCTTTGGGTTGTAGATTTTGCAGCATCTTTCAAAACTGCTTTTTCTACGCTTTCTCCTTCTTTAATTGATTCTTCTTGGTTTTCTTTTGTTAAATGAATTTTTCCCATAGTATTAAATTAATTTTATGTTGGTGAAGCTGATGGTTTTCTGCCAGAACCCATTGTCTTTCTGACATTACCTCTTACTGTTCTTGTATTTGTTTTAGTTCTCTGCCCTCTTACTGGTAATCCCTTAATATGCCTTAATCCTCTCCAAGCTCCAACATCTTTTAATCTTTTGATGTTTATCATAACTTGTCTTCTTAAATCTCCTTCAATCTTATAGTTTTTTTCAATAACTTCCTTTAAATCATTAATTTCTTTTTGATCCAATTCTCCAGCTTTTTTATCTTCACTAATTTTAACTTCTTTTAAAATTTTCTTACTCAAAGTATTGCCTATTCCATAGATATAGGTTAAAGCAATTACAATTCTTTTATTTTCTGGGATACTTGCTCCCGCAATTCTTGGCACTTGATTAGGGTACAGGGTACAGGGTACAGGGTTTAGCAATTACTAGACCCTAGCCCCTAGACCCTTACAGTTTATCCTTGTCTTTGTTTATGTTTTGGATTTTTTTTACAAATAACATAAAGCTTGCCATATCTTTTAACAGATTGGCAGTCATTACAAATTTTTTTAACTGATGGTTTTACTTTCATAATGTTATTTTAATCTATAAACTATTCGTCCTTTGCTATTATCATAAGGACTCATTTCAATTGTTACTTTATCGCCCGGCAAAATTGTAATTTTATTCATCCTCATCTTCCCAGACAGAAAACCCATAATTTCTCGCTTGTCATCTAATAATACCTTAAAAAAGGCATTTGGTAAAGCCTCAAGCACCCTGCCCTCAGTTCTTATAGCCTTTTGAGAACTCTGTTGGTTTGAGCTTTGAGAATTATTTGTATTGTTTATGTTTGTATTTTCTGTATCCATTGATATAATTTATAATGTTAGCAAATTATTTTCTAATAGTCAATAGTTATGCGCCTTATAATTACCAAGTACCAGCTTTAATTAAATCTGGGATTAATTTTTCTTGATCATTTCTTATCATGGGATATTTTTTATTTTCAAAATCTTCTTTACTAAGCCACACAAAATCACATATTTCAGCGCTTGGTTTTATATGCCCTGAAATTTTGGCCATATAAACTCTTTCAATTGTAGTCCTTTCTGGATAATAAAAACTTGGATTAGTATATTCTTTAAAAAATTCATAGCTTAAAAGCTCGGCACACAGCTCCTCTTTCAATTCCCTTTTCAAACAAACTTCATCTGTTTCTCCTGGCTCAATTTTTCCACCCGGGGTCCAAAGCTCTTGGTGTTTTTTACCCAAGACCATAAGCATTTTATTGTCTTGTATTATTATTCCCGCAATTCTAATCACTGTTTCCATAACTTTAAAATTAATATTTAAATTATTACCTTACGCCACTTCTTGATTGTAGCAGGCTTCACAATACACAATCTCTGGTCTATCTGGAGCATAACTCGTCTCAAACTCATTTAAGCATCCTGGCTTCATACATTTTCTATGCCAAAGTTTACGCGAATTTCGAAGCTCAAAACGATCAGCACGCCTACAAGGAAAACATTTGTCTGGAACTGGAATACCTAATTTCTTATACAAATCTAATTCAAGCTGAGTCAAATTAAAAGCGGTCGTGCATAATGGATGTTTTTTCTTTTCGCTTTCTGAGTCCTGAGTTTTGCATCGAATCACTTGATTTAAAATAGAATTATCAGTTTTAGAAATTTCTTTTGGTAAATCATCAGCTGTCATAGTAAATTTGTAATCACGTTCCGGACGATCATACCACAAATAACCTTTTTGCAATGCATCTTCTTTTGTAAGAGGAAAATAATCTTGGGCCATTGATTCATTATATGCAAATGGCGAAACTTCTGCTGGAAAATATTGTCCCCACTCCCCTGTTTTTATCATATGTTCAATAATTTTTTCTTTAAGTTCCAAATAATTTTCTTTTGTGTATTGCTTGTTTAAAATGCAATATTCTTTTTGTTTTAGCCCAAAACATCCAAAACAATTTCTTACACCAAAACACATATCACAATAACAAGAATCGGTAACAATCCAACAACTCCTTGCCACGATAACTTGATGGGGCGCAGCAGCTCCTTGTATTTCATACGCCAATTCTCCAGCATCAATCTCTGTACAATCTCGGCAATCATTGGTAGCGTTCCAAGCATCTTGCATGTAAGCCGAATCCTTATTATGCCGGCAATTAAATGCTACCCGCGCGTACTGGGTGTTTTCTAAATAATCTCCTGTTGAATTTTGAGCTTTTACTCCGTGGTAATATTTAACTGGACTTTTAATCCTTAATTCAAAAAGCTTTTTCTGTGCGTCAGCTATGGCTTCTCGTGTCCAAGAAAAATTCTGCATTTTATTTTCATATTCATCTTTTGAGAGCTGTTCATTAAACCAGCAATATTGTTTACTTCGCAAATTTACACAACCAAAACAATTAATACATCCACGACAATTATCTGAAAAATATACATTTACGCAATCGGCGCAATTATATACCCACGCACAATTAGAGCACTTGGTAAGATTAATAGCCTCATAACAAAATTCACATTGTTCAATCATGTAACAATCAGAGCACAAAAAATTTTTGAAATTCCAACTTCCATAAATACACTTTTCACAGGAACCACTTGCTACCAGCATATAACAATCTTTATTGTTCTCAGACTGATTAGTATATTCACTATTTACGCTATTAAAATTCGCAAGCGCTAAGTGCGGAACTTTGCGACGAAGTTCTTCGTATTGCTCAAAAAAACTTTTCGAAAAATCAAAATCTCTGCCATAAACCGAGGCATCAAAAGCGTCCGATTTCCAATAATCTTGTTTATAAACTGGAAACGGTGCCTCTGGGCGATAAATAGAAATAATATTTTCTCCAGTTACATCACATTTTCTCCTATAAAAATTATATTCATTTCTATCTAAAAGTCGACGAATATAACGACACTCTGGACAAAAAGTTGGGGCTGGGACTTTTATTTTTTCGTAAAACAAAAAATCATCGGGTTCTATTATAAAATCTTTGTGGCAATTCTGACAAATTTTTGTTTGCGCCTCCATAATTTTTATACTTCGCTAATTACATCAAAACCTTTAAAACTACCAGTTATAGAAAGCCCAATTACTTTTTGGGCAACTTTCTTTTCTTTTGCGATCTCCGCTAAATAATTGATAGTTGCTCCAGAACCAACTGCATCATCAATTATCAAAAGATTTTTATATTTACCACTTTCAGTCATAACCAAGGTTTTTTTTGCATTTTCAATACGATCTGGTAATTTGGACAAAGTTTTCTGTGGCACAATTACTTCAGTTCTTATTTTATCAATCTTAATAATTTTTATATTTAAAGAAAGTCCTTTTTCTAACTCACGCATAAATTGCACCTCTCTTTTTACAGTCCATGGCACAAAACCAACTGCATCAACTTTATATCTTTTGATAAGTGAATTAATTTTTGGCTTTATTTCCTCTACTATCTGCTTTATTATTTTTTTGTTTCCACTCTGCTTACCATAAAGAAGCATCTGACCAAGTTTTGTTTTGCCAAATCTTTCTATGCTATAAAAATCTATATAAAAAATCTTATCAAGATAAACTTTCTCAAAAGTATTTTTAAATTTTTGCAACCCATCAATTAAGTTACCTTTTTTAAACTTTTTATATTTTTTTAATGTTTCTATATATTCCTTTGCAGTTTTACCAACTTCCAAATTATTTTTCTGGCACCAATAAGCAAAACCTTCTAAACCACTTTTCATTTCTCCGCCTGGAGTAATAATAATATAATTTTGGTCAATTATTTTTTTGTCTTTTGCATTTATTTTTATTAGCGATACTTCTTTTATTTTAGTGTTTAAACTATAAAAAACTTTAGGTGGCATACCCATTTTATAAATTTCACCTTTTTCCAAAAGATTGAATAACTGTTTGCGGACAGCTCTTGTACTTATGCCAAGATAATCTGCCAACTCATTACCAGTTACTCTATTCTTTTCTTTCAAATATATTTTAATTTGTTCGCTTGTTTTTATTTTCATATATTTAATATACCACAGAAAGTTCCTAGTTCCTAGTGTATTAGGAACTATTACTTAATTACGCTACTTCTTGATTGTAACAACTTTCACAATACACAATCTCTGGTCTATCTGGAGCATAACTCGTCTCAAATTCATTTACGCATCCTGGCTTCATACACTTTCTATGCCAAAGTTTAATTTGGTTCCAAAGTTTAGCCCTTTGATAGTGACGACAATTAGGGCAAAATTGTGAAATAGGGATTTTCATCATTTTATAAAACTGTAACTCTGGCTCTATTATTTTAAAAGCACCAGGGCAATGAGGAAAAAATTTATCATGATTTTTGCATTGGATAATACTACCAGTCAAAAAATCTGTGGTATCGTAAACAGAATCCGGCAAATCCTCTGACTTAATTGATGCAGAATAATTTTTTCTTTCAATATCTTCCCATCGATATCCCTTGCTCTCAGCTTCTTCTTGAGTAAGCGGAAAAAATTCTTGCGCCACTGTAACATTGTAAGGATACAATGAAAGTTCTAGTGGAAAGTATTCTCCGTATTTATAAATTTTTCCTCCTTTTGATTTGTATGGCATATCATTCATATGCTTAATGATTTTAGGTATAATAGCCTCATACTCCTCTTTAGTGTACTGCTTATTTAGAATACAATAATTTTTATGATGTAATGCAACACAACCAAATAAATGCGATGACCCAATGCAACGAAAACTGTATACAACATCAGAGCAATTGTGAGTGCACGAATCTGAAAACATTATGCGCGACACATGAATGCCTGCCGTCGCGGCTTCATAAATTAATTCCGTATTACCACCAGGTCGATAATGATCATAAGAATCGCGAGAATTTCCTCCATACAAAAAATGGCAAAATTTTAAATTTTCTCCACCGTCTATATAATAACTCTTATGAACATTTTTTGAGTTGGAAATATATTCTCCTGTTGTATTCATATTATGCCGTCCTCGAACATAGCGGGTCGGATTTTCCTTCCAAAATGCATATGCTTTATCCTGCAATAATTGTATCTTTTGCCTTGAATATAACTCAAATTCCTTTAACTTATTTACATAATCATCTTTCGTATATTGTTGATTAAAGATACAATAAGATTTATTCCGCAAATTTGTACAACCAATACAGTTCGAGCATCCAATACAATCACGACAAAAAATAATATCCTGAGAATCCTCGCAGTATTGAGAGTAGAGCGCCTTATAGCATCGTTTACTAAAAAAGCACTCATAGCAAAGCTCGCAATCCATAACTGACGTGTTCTCAAATGAATCTTTGGTACGAGTGGATTGATCAACATATGCGCAGTTTTCTAAATATGTTGACCCAAAAACCAAATAGCAATTTTTTAGGTCCCCCGCTTGATTCGCATAATCTGAATTAACAGAATTATTAATTGTCCGACTAGGCAGGGGGGCTGAATGAATAAGATCCTCAAACTGTTCAAAAAAAGGTTTATTCCAGTCGTATTCACGACCGCTTACATTTTGGTCCCAACCATCTGATAACCAGAATTCAACATCATATACAACTACCTTTGTTTTCGGCGAATAAATTGAAAATATTTCTTTTTCAGAATTTGCTGCTTTCGTGCGATAAAGAAAACGCTCATTTCGCCACGCCATTTTTCGCATAAGGCGGCAATCGGAGCAAAATGTTGGGGCTGGGACTTTTATTTTTTCATAAAATGCAAAATCATCGGGTTCTATTATAAACTCTTTGTGGCAATTCTGACATATCTTTACTTCTTTATCCATATT
>CAINMG010000132.1 GCA_903850725.1 Candidatus Staskawiczbacteria bacterium | reverse complement strand
TTTTAGATTTAATATAAATTTCTGCACTGATAGCCCATCTATTTGGTGTACGTTTTCTGTGATACAAATACTTACTCTGCCATTTTTCCTAACAATAATTCCAACAATATTAAATAGACCAAAAGAAAAAACTTCTCAAACGGTAAAACAAACAATACTTTATTTTTTTATTTCTATAATAATACTTCTGTTGTTAATATCAATTTTACCATTATTTAATTGTTTAAATTTTAAATTTATATTTCCTTAAAAAAATGGGATTAAATAACATATTTTTTTTATTAAGACACGGAGAATGCAAATCAAATGTTTTAAACATGATTTCTTGCTTTCCAGAAACTTTCCATGATCCACTAACAGGCAAAGGCATAAAGCAAGTCAAAGAAATTACCAAAGAGATCGAAAACAAAAATATTGATTTAGTTTTTGCTTCAGATATTTTAAGAACAAAACAAACCGCAGAAATTGTAACTCGCAAAATTGGTAAGGAAATTAAATTTGACAAACGCCTACGAGAATATAACTTTGGAGAATTAAACGGAACATTTTTTAAAGAATATTGTATTGTTTTCCCAAATACAACAAGCCGATTTATTAAAAAACCTAAAGGCGGAGAAAACTATAAAGAAATTACAAAGCGAATGTGGAGTTTTTTTGCAGAGATCAATAAAAAGTATTCTGGTAAAAATATTTTAATTATCAGCCACCAGGCTCCTTTAACTTTATTGCTTGGTAAAATTTATAATTTATCGCAAGATAAAATTTTCAAAAACTATTTTGGCAATGTAAGAATCAAAAACGCCCAATTAATTGAATTAAAATAAAACTTATGGCAGAAAACGGGAGATCAGAACAATTAAATAATGACGAGCTTTTACGGCCAGAACCGCAAGAACCTACGGAAACTTTGCCCGCCGAAACTGAAGTGGAAAATTTGGAGGTTAGTGAAATGCCAGATCAAATCGAGGATGATTTAGTTACTACAAAAGAAAATCTTGCGAAAATAGAAGAAAATGATAGAGAAACTTTAGCGTTTAAAATAGAAAAATTGCATCAAGAAGTTGATGGTGATTTTATCAAAGAAAAAAGGAAAAGCTCTGTTACAAGAATAGTTGGAAAAGATTTTGTTATTGATAAGGATGAAATAATGGCTAATGTAGAGAGAAATTTTAGTGAACAAACTTTTCAAAATCAAGATAGAAGAGAAGTTGAAAGATTTGGCTCGATGAAAGAAAAAGAAAAAACAGAAGAAGAAATAAAAATAATAGCTATGGTTAATGATGTTACCAATGAGTTATTGAATAAATATGGGTTAGATAGTTTTGATATTCCTCCTGAAAATATTCACATAATGAAAAGAAATATTATTTTGAAAGCACAAGAATTCATAGCTAATGCTGGGAAACAAGGAGATTTTAAACAAAGTAGCGAAGCAGGAGAAATAATAGACCCTGTTTCTAAAACAGATTTAGCCTTTATAGCTCTTCATGAAATGATTCATTTTAAGTCATATAATGCAATGCAAAAAGAAATTAGCGATGAAGGATGGCTACAAGCTTATAGAATAGGGCTAGAAGTTCATTCACGAGACGGTAAAAATACTTATTTTAAAACTCTTAACGAAGCTATAACCGAGGAGCTTGCAATAAGAAATTTACCTAAAATTTTGGGAAACCCTATATTTCAAAAAGAAAAAGAAAAAACAAACAAACTTAAAAATAATCCTGTTCTAAAATCATTAGGATTAGTTAATAAAGATACTTACTATGCTGGATATACTGCAATGGCTGATTTTCACTATAAAAAAGAAAGAGAGTTGTTAAATGATACAATAGACGCATTTTTTGAACAAAATAAAGAAAAATTTAAGGACAGAGAAGAAGTGTTTGAGGTTTTCGCCAAAGCAGCAATCACAGGGAACATTTTACCACTTGGAAGATTGTTTGATGAAACTTTTGGAAAAGGGTCGTTCAGAAGATATGGAAATTATTAAATTTAAAAGTAAATAAAAAAACTTATGTTTAATTATTCAAAAACCGAGGAAGAAATATTAAAGTTTTGGGAAGATAATAAAATCTTTGAGAAGTCTTTAGAACAAACTCGTGAGCCAAAAAATGGCAAGCGAAAAGATTTTGTGTTTTATGATGGCCCGCCGTTTGCTACAGGCACTCCGCATTATGGCCATTTATTGCAAAGTGTAATTAAGGACGCAATCCCCCGCTACAAAACAATGCAAGGATTTTATGTTGAGCGCCAATGGGGTTGGGATTGTCATGGGCTACCAATTGAAAACATTGTAGAAAAAGAACTTGGCACAAAATCAAAAAAAGAAATCATGGAAATGGGAGTTAAAAAGTTTAATGATTTATGCCGAAACAAAATTTTTACTTTTATAAAAGAATGGGAAATAATGATTCCACGCTTTGGCAGATGGGCTGATATGAAAAACCCCTATCGCACAATGGATTTTGAGTACATGCAAAAAGAATGGTGGGCATTTAAAGAGCTATATAACAAAGGACTTATATATGAAGATTATAGAAGTATGCATATTTGCCCAAGATGCGAGACTACTTTAAGCCAAGGTGAAGTAGCAGAAGGATATAAAAATATTAAAGATTTATCTGTAATCGCTGAATTCAAGATAATTAGTAACCCTAATACTTCATTTCTAGCGTGGACTACTACTCCTTGGACTTTGCCAGGAAATGTGGCTTTGGCTGTAGGAGATGATATTGAATATGTTTTGGTAAAAGTTGAAAATAAAAATTATATTGTTGCTAAAGAACGATTAAACACTCTGGATTCCCGCTTACGCGGGAATGACAATGTGGAAAAGCCTGCTATTGTAAAAGAATTTTTAGGCAAAGATTTAGTTGGCTTAGAATACGAACCACTTTTTGACTATTATGCAAAAGACGAAAATTTGAAAAATAGAGAAAATGGCTGGAAGGTTGTGTCTGCAGATTTTGTAACAACAGAAGATGGAACTGGTATTGTGCATATTGCTCCTGCTTTTGGAGCAGATGATATGCTTCTTGGCAAACAAAAAAACTTGCCGTTTGTCCAGCATGTAAAAATGGACGGTACGTTTAAAGAAGAAAATGAAAAATTTGCTGGCCTTGATCTAAAACCAAGAGCAAAAAATAAACCAGAAGAAATCCGTGAAGCTGACCTCACTATGGTTAAGCACCTAGAGAGTGTAAATAAAGTTTTTTCCTATGAAAAATACGATCACTCTTACCCTCATTGCTGGAGATGTGATACTGCCTTATTAAATTATGCAACTAGTTCTTGGTTTGTAGCTGTAGAAAAAATAAAACCAACGCTACTTAAAACAGCAGAAAATATAAACTGGTCCCCTACTCACATAAAAGAAGGCCGATTTGGCCAATGGCTACAAGGAGCCAGAGATTGGTCTATTTCACGCCAAAGATTTTGGGCTAATACCATTCCTGTTTGGAGATGCACTCAATGCAAAAAAGAAATGGTTTTTGAGTCTGCTGACGAACTAGAAAAAGCTAGTGGAATTTTGGTAAATGATTTACACAAAGATATTGTAGATCAAGTAATTTTTGATTGTAATTGTAGCGGAAAAATGACTCGCGTACCAGATGTGCTAGATACTTGGTTTGATTCAGGCTCTGTGCCTTTTGCTACAAATAGAGAAATACCAGCTGATTATATTGGCGAAGCTCAAGATCATACAAGAGCTTGGTTTTATTATATGCATATTTTAGCAGGGGCTTTATTTGAAAAACCAGCATTTAAAAATTGTACTGTAACAGGAATGATTTTAGCTGAAGATGGTAAAAAAATGTCTAAAAAATTAAAGAATTACCCAGACCCTACAGAAGTAATAAATAAATATGGCGCAGACGCTACAAGGTTTTATATGCTAAGTTCTCCGGTGGTGCAAGCAGAAAATTTATCATTTTCCGAAAAAGGAGTTGATGAAATTGTAAAGAAAAATATTTCGCGTTTATCAAATGTGCTTTCTTTTTATCAGCTTTATCAAAACCAAACTCCAGCCTCTGATAACAGTAAAAATATTCTTGATGCGTGGATTTTATCACGCTTAAACCAATTAATAAGAGCTGTTACCAGTGGCTACGAAAATTACCGCGTAGATTTGGCAACAAGGCCACTTACAGATTTTATTGATGA
>CAINMG010000131.1 GCA_903850725.1 Candidatus Staskawiczbacteria bacterium | reverse complement strand
ATATTTTTTTTAAAAAATGAGATCCGTTATAAAAACGGATTTTATTTTGTGAGTTTTGAACAGATTGTAAAATAGTAAAAAAAGTATTAAGATAAATAATTATGGAATTACAGCCAAATAAAAATAAAAATTTAATAATTGAAGTCCCTTCGACAAGCTCAGGGCAGGTGACCAAAAGATATGCGAGATATCCTGTAAAAACAAAATTAATTACTCCTGAAGATAAAGATATTTCTTTTATTGTGCGACAATATGCTAAAGGTTATCTTTTGCCAGAAGATATTGTTTTTGTGTCTGAAAAAGCTGTGGCAGTTACTCAGGGCAGAAGTTACCACTTAGACAGTATAAAGCCTAGTAAAATGGCAGTTTTTTTGTCAAAGTATGTAACCAAAACTCCTATTGGAATTGGTCTTGGAAGTCCACAAACAATGCAACTTGCCATTGAAGAAGTGGGGATTTTACGCATTTTATTTTCTGCATTTTTCGGCGCAATATTTAAAGTTTTTGGGGTGAGGGGAGTGTTTTATATATTAGCAGGGGATAAGGCTAGATCAATTGATGGGGCAGTACCTTACGCAATTCCACCATATAATAAATATGTATCTAAAGGCCCAATTAAGGCAAATAAAGTTGCAAAAGAAATTTCAGAAAAGCTTGATGGAGTAAAAGTAGCAATTGTAGATGCAAATGATATTGGAGTAAATATTCTTGGTGCAACATCAGGAGTTGACCGGAAATTTGTGGCTCGCGCAATTAAAGATAACCCCTTGGGTCAAACCGATGAATGCACTCCAGTTGGTATAATCCGCGAAATAAAATAATTTTTTATGTTCAATAAAATTTTAAACTTAAAAACAGAAAAAGTGAGCATAGCAGCTTTAATAATTTCAGTTGCTTCTTTTTTTAGTTTTTTACTTGGTCTTTTAAGAGATAGATTATTGGCCAGCACTTTTAATGCAGGTAGCGAGCTTGATGTGTATTTTACTGCATTTAGAATCCCAGATTTTGTAGCTATGGTACTTATGATGGGAGCTATTTCTGTAGCTGTAATTCCCATTTTTACAGATAACTTAAATAAAAATAGAGAATCTGCTTTTAAATACTTATCAAATTTATTTAACTTGTGTTTAATAATTTTAGTTGCTGTTTGTAGTATTTTATTTATTTTTACTCCACAGTTAATTTCTTTAATTGCTCCAGGATTTTCTGAAGATAAAAAATTAATTACTGTGGAATTAACGCGCATAATGTTTTTAAGCCCAATATTAATGGGGCTTTCAAATATGATTTCTGCTGTGCTGATGGTTTTTAAAAGATTTTTGATAACTAGCATTTCACCAATTTTATATAATTTGGGTAGTATAATAGGAATATTATTTTTTGTGCCTGTTATGGGAATTAAGGGACTTGCTTGGGGGATTATCCTTGGAGCTATTATGCATTTGGCTATTCAAATACCATCATTTTTAAAAACAGGTTTTAAATTTGCCAACTCGTTTAATTTCTTTGATAAAGATTTTTTACTTACAATTAAGTTAACCATACCAAGGGCCATTGGTCTTACTGCTAGTCAAATAAATTTAATTATAATTACTGTTATTGGTTCTACTTTGGTTGCAGGGAGTGTTAGCGTGTTTAGTTTAGCAAATGATTTAGCAATGCCAATTATTGGTTTAATTGCTATTCCATTTGCTACAGCTGTTTTTCCAGCTTTAAGTTTGGCAGTATCTAGAAACGATAAACAAGATTTTCTAGATAAATTTTATTCTGTATTTCGCCAGATTTTATTTTTAATAGTTCCAGCTTCAGGGCTTTGCTATATTTTAAGAGCTCATTTAGTAAGATTGGTTTTTGGCGCTGGCAGATTTGATTGGACTTCTACAAAATTGACTGCTGCTTGTTTTGGTATTTTTATGATTTCTTTGTTTGCCCAAGGTTTAATATTTTTAGTTTCAAGAGCTTTTTATGCAAATAAGAGTACGGCAATTCCAGCACTGGTAAGTATTTTTAGTGTTTTGATTTTAGCACCTTTAGCCTATTTATTTGTATGGCTTTTAAAATTTCCAAATGCTTTTTCATATTTTGTGCAGTATTTAATAAGAATAGACAATGTGCAAAATTTAGCTGTAATAGGTTTGCCTTTAGCAATTTCTATAGATGTGATTTTGCAGTTTATTTTGTTATTAATATTTTTAAAATTTAAAATAAAAGAAATAAGATACAAAAATTTATTTACATTTTTTATTAAAACTTTATTTGCTACAATTTTAGCTATGGTTGTAGCCTATATTGTGCGTCAAATTTTTGGTGGATTTTTTGGCAGTTCAAGATTTATTATTTTATTTATGCAAACAGCAATTGCTGGAGGTTTAGGATTTTTAAGCTATATGGCAGTGGGGCACTTTATGAAATTTCCAGAAATTGAATCTTTCCGTAATTTTGTATTAAGCCAAACAGGTTTTTTAAACCTAAAAAAGAAGTAACCGTCATTGCGAGGAGTCCCGACCACAGTCGTGGACGACGAAGCAATCTAGTTTTAGATTGTTTTTTTATTGTATTTTTTTATTGCATTTATATCGGCATATTCGCACGAATATGGGATTTATATAATTTAGTCATAATGTTGTAAAATACTTGACAAGCTTGCTTGATTATGCTATAATTAAGGTGTAGATAGTAAATGAAAGAACATTGAAAAATTTAAGGAAACACGAAGCAATAGGCATACTTGAATCTTGGTTTCCTGTATCAGTTAAAGTTGACATGTCCAGTACTAAAATTTAGTGCTGGATAAATATGTCAATTTCAACTGGTATCCTGCAGGTTGTGTTAGTTGTGCCGGTAGGTTCCGGTAACAGCTGCATAATTTGCGTAACAAGAAAGGAGGATGCCATGTTCGTAAACATTTCGAATCACCCCGCCAACAAATGGTCTCCCGCCCAAATCGCCAATGCCGGTGGTCAAGTTCGGGATATTCAGTTCCCGAACGTCGCCCCGATGGCGACCACGGCGGAAGTGGCTAAGTTGGCCGACGATCTCGCGGATCAAGTGGCCGAAGGCGAAATGGCAATGGTCCAGGGGGAGTTCTCCCTGACCTACGCATTGACCCGTCGGCTCCGGGCTCGCGGGATTCTGGTAGTGGTCGCCTGCACCGAACGCAAGGTGACGGAAGTCCAGAAAGAGGGCAAGACCGAGAAGGTGGTCGTGTTCGAATTTCTGTGCTTCCGCGAGGTCGAGTAGACTTCGGGCGACAAAAAACAGGTAATTCGCTCACATGTGGTTGAGCGAATTGCAAAGGGCTAATGAGGAGGGCCAAAGCGTTTTACTCCTCTCTTTTCTAAAGTTCATCAGCATTGTTTGTTGGTGAGCTATAGGTGAAGAATATTTTCAATGGGTGGCTCCATAAAAATGCCTGCTTTTCTGAAACTGCCAGAGAGCGAAAAATAATGCAGTTCGGAGGACACAAGATGTCCCAGTTTAAGTATAACGACGGACTTCTGAACGCCGGTCGGACCCCGAAGCTTTGGATTGTCCATCGTGGACAAATTCACAATTTCGTTGGGTGGGCCATCGATGGCGTCGTGGCGGTCACGGGGACTCGCTACGAAAAAAATGGAAAGTGGTCTAATACCACTTTCCAGCTCGAGCTGGCCGACGGAGCCGTGGGGTGCCGAATGGTGGCGCCAATGCACGGTCAGACCTGGCCGATGAACGATCGTATGGAAGCGTACAAATCGTTCATGCAGGAGTTCGGCGTCACGCTGTCGTTCGAGGTTTTCGATGAGGCGTTGTTGTGCGATTACCCCAATAGCCACGCTCGCATGGTTGCGGGCGAGCAGGCATTGGAGTCGCTGTCGCCGGAAGGTGATAGCGAGCTGGTGGAGATTTCCACTAGTCAGTCATGCAACCGCAACCCGCACGACGATGTGCGGGTGACAGCTCCTGATGGCAAGTCGTGGGTGATCGCGCACGAAGCGCGAACTGCGGAGATGGTCGGCGTTTTCAAGTTGACCGACCGCAAACACCACCCCGGGTATCGGGGTGGCACGACCACGTTGGTCTTCGCCGTTGCCCCGGGCGTGAAAGTCCAAGGCGAGTATTACTCCAAGGACGGAGAAGCTCACGACTGGGCACTTGGCCGGAACGGTGACGGCACGGAGCCGGCCAAGGTCGAGGAGTCGAAATTCGGCACCAGCCTCGGCGGGTTACTCGCTAAGGCCGGTATCAAAATGTAGCGACAAGGATTGTCGCGAAAAAAACAGGCAATTCGCTCACACAGGTTTGAGCGAATTGAAAAGGGCTTATGAGGAGGGCCAAGTGTTTTACTCCTCTCTTTTCTAAAGTTCATCAGCATTGTGTGTTGGTGAGCTACAGGTGAAGAAAAATTCGAGTCGGGCTTTTCCGTCAGCCATGTCGGAGAAGCCATAACAATGAAGGAGAAAAACCATGGCGAAAGCAATCGAAGAACTCCGTACTGCCACGGTTGGCGGAACGGAAATTTCTTATCGCGCCACGGATGGCGTGGTGGTGGACGGAGGTTTTTGCCCCGAGTGTGGGGCGACCTTCTTTCAGGCAGAGCAAGGATGCTCTGCCTGCGGATTCCCCGCTACGGAGCGGGGAATTGAAGATCGTCAGAGGGATGACGATCTGACGGTGGCCGATCTCGCCAGGGCAATGATTTGCACTGAGTGTGGTCGGGAGCACGGCGAGCATTATCGCTCGTGCTCGCGTTATTCCAATGAGGACTAACGCAAAAACGCCATTTTCCTGTTTGGGTAAAATATAAACAGGTTGAGAAGATGGCCGTAACTTCTCATAAAAACCAAGAGGCCATTGAACAGCTCTTTTGCATTTATTTTTTATCTGTTTTATAGGGGAGGGGCGAAACAATTGTTTCATAACCTCCCACTTTTCTTTCAAATCATTAGCTCACTAGTTTAGTGGTTTGAAAGAAGGGATAGAAAACAAAAACAAAAAAAGAGAAGGAAAAGAAAAATGGGAAGATTTTTTCGATGGGTTGCTCGGCTTGTTGGTCGGGCAATTAGGTACATTGCCCGAGGAATTGGGCAGTGGGTATCCCGAACATGTTTCGGGACTTGGCGGAGAACGTTGGCGACATTATTTGTTTTGGGATTGGTTCTGTCGAACTATTTTCCGAAGCAAGTCGTGCCAATTTTCGAGCCGGTTGTCGCGACTGGAATCACCATTTTTGGCATCAGGGTTATGCTTATACCCTTTTGGCCGATGGGAGGTGGCCGTCGGCGACGTCGTCGCCGCCGAGATTAGGAAAACATTATTTCATGGGAGTCTACAGGTTAACAAAACCTCAGACTCCCTCTCTGCTTTCAAATCATTAGCTCACTAGTTTAGTGGTTTGAAAGAAGGGAATGAAATAAAAATCTTGCTGAATGGCAAGTTTTTTATTATGCGACAAATTATTTAAATATATTTCAATTAATAAGATTTTGTGGTATGATGATAAAAAATAATATACATTCTATGTTAAATTTTACAGACGAACAATTTAAAGAGATAAAAGATAAAGCTGAAGAGTTTTACAAATCCCTAAGTGAAGTTAATTGTCCATATTTAAAAGAGAAGGTTGTTTTTAATTCTAAGGGCTTGGAACATTTAAAGTTTTCAAGAAAAAATCATGCCAGGCCAAGAAGCGATCAATATATTCGTTTCAGGTTGTTAAATTTAGTGCCAAGAATTTTAGGATTATCGCACACAATTCAAGGAATTTCTAGAGCAAAAGGATTTGAATTAATTCGTAGTAATGCTAAAAACCAGATGATTTTAAAGGAAATTTTATATTATGAATTTGTGGCAGTTATCGATAATGTTAGAGTAAGGGTTGTGGTAAAACAAATTGAAAATGGACAGAAATATTTTTGGAGTGTAATTCCATTTTGGAAAATAGATAAAGATAAGAAACAACGAAGAATGAATTATGGGAATCCAGAAATTGATTAAACAAAAAACACCGCAATTGCGATGT
>CAINMG010000130.1 GCA_903850725.1 Candidatus Staskawiczbacteria bacterium | reverse complement strand
CGTCTAAATTTTTTACGGTGGCAATTTTGGCTTTAAGTTGTAGGGATGCAAATAGAAAATTAATAAAAGAAGTTAAAGGAGTTTTACGCAGAAAATTAAACAATCCCAAACACAGAAAAAGAATAGTTCATGAACTAAAAGGAACGGGAACAACAATAGAAATTAAAAAGTATTTTTTTGAAAAAGTAAAAGATATAAAGTTTGGAGTTTATTCTATAACTTTAAACAAAAAGATGGTTTATGAAAAGTTAACAAAAAATAAATCTCGCGTTTACAATTATGTTTCAAGAAAAGTTTTAGATCAAATTCCGTTTGAGAAAAATGATAAAGATAGGGTAGAATTGATTATTGATAAGTCGATGGCAAAACCGGAAATTGAAGAATTTAACTTATATATTCGCAGACAACTGGAGGGCAGATTATCACCAAATACTCCGCTAGATATTTATCATTGGAATTCTTGTGAGAATTATGGATTACAGGCAGTTGATTTATTTTGTTGGGGTGTATTTCAAAGATACGAAAGAAAAAATACTGAATGGTTTAGCGTTTTTGAGAAAAAAGTTTTATTTGATGAATTATTTTTATAAACAAAAATCCCCTTACGGGGAAGCTGCCCTATAAATTTGTAGTGTCTAAACTATAGCCAACCGATGGATGGGAACATTTAGAACAATCTATAAAGGACTTATGCTCAATTTAATTATATCAAATCATAACTTTATGTCAAGTTTTGCGCTGGGTTATGGTATAGGTGACAGTATCTAACATTAAAATGTTGCTAAAAAAATGAAAATAATTTGTTGTAAATAGGAAATTATGGTAAAATTAATTAAACTAAAAATAATATTATTAACAAATAAAAATATGAAAATTACAAAATTTAGATATGTCTCGATTTTTCTAATTGTTGTGATGGTTGTGGCATCAATATGGTCTATTGTGCTGGCTTCTAGTGTGAGTGATTCTTTTGCTAATGAAATAAAAATTGGCCGAGGTAGCACACCAGCAATGGCAACAACAAATGTAGTAATAAATGGAGGTATTCAATTAGCTCCATGTTATACTCCTTCTGGTGCAGGCTGGACCAAAATAGCCGATACTCTTGTTCGAAATATTGCCGGTGCCTATAACGCCACTATTGCAAAAGATATTTATTGTGATGGGGACGACACCGCTGGTGGGAATTGCATTCTTTGGACCGACGGGGCTGGTGCCCCTACTACAGTTTGTATTGCCACAGATGCCAATGTGTATGGCAATTTGTTGTGGGATAGAAAAGATTTAAGCGCAACTAAAGCATGGGGTCCTGCCAACGCTATTTTGGCAGGAGATATTGGCGGAACCCACACTACAAACACAGTTGGCAATGGCGGAACAGCTATTGGGACATACAAATGGCTGGAAAGATATTATACTTCAGCCGTTGGTACATATCTTGCGATGGATGGATGCAAGGCTAAAGGATTGGGCTGGAGATTGCCTAATATATTGGAGCTCGACAGTATCAGAGATCAAGCCAAAGGGGTAGCACCATATTCTCGTCTACCAAATATTGTTTCCAACAGCTACTGGTCGTCTTCCGAGTTTAGTGGCGCTAATCCATTCCACTTGAATTTCAACGGTGGCAGTGTCAGCTCCCTCGCTAAGTCCACTGCGTTCTATGTGCGTTGCGTCCGCGGGTATTAGGTTTAGAAATTTGGGCGTTTGGGATTTGAGTCGTCTGTCCGAGCTATGGCTCGGACAGAAAATAAAAAATAAAATTGTTGCCAGATTCCTAAGAAATTCATTTACAAAAGTAAATACTTTTTAGGAGAGATATGCTAATAACCTAATACGACTCCTCTTCCCCCACCACTTTAAAGAATAATAAATAGTTTAAATAAAACATAAAAGTGGTGGGGGATTGATGGTCAGAAAGTTTCTTTAAAAATATTAAACTTTCGGAGAACTGAAACATGGAGGAGTTAAAATTGTTTCCAACAACTACTGGTCGTCTTCCGAGTTTAGTGACGCTAATCCATTCAACTTGAATTTCAACAATGGCAATGTCAACACCAACAACGCTAAGTCCAATGCGAACTATGTGCGTTGCGTCCGCGGGCATTTGATTCTTAGCTCGCTATACAAGCTGTATGGCGCGACAATTTTATTTTAAATTTATGTCTGATTATCAACATCTTCCTATATATCACCAAATTTATCAGTTTATTAAATTTTTGTATGCAATGGTAAAAAATTTTCCAAAACAATACAAATATACTTTAGGAGAAGATATTTTAAGTTTGAGTTGGGGATCATTGGATTTAGTTTTAAAAGCAAATTCTTTACCTAATGAAAGTAAATATCAGAAAATAAAGGAATTAAGCGAAGAATTTGACAAATTAAAGATTAGAATAAGAATGGCTCAAGAATTAAATTTAATTTCTGCAGGTCAGTTTGCTCACATTCAAACTTATTATGTCAAAGAAACAGGAGGAATGATCGGTGGATGGTTAAATTGGAGTATGCAATTTGTTTATCATTATACAAAATAAAAATGATTAATCAATTCATTAAAGGCAGAGTGTATATTTTTATTGATGCTGAAAATGTGTTTTATACACAGAAAACTTTGGGTTGGAGAATTTCTTACCAAAAATTAATGTTGTATTTTAAAAAAGAATGCGGTGAGGATATTAAATGTTTTGTTTACAAAGGGGTTGACGAATTTAATGCGGATCAAAGAAAGTTTTTAGATATGCTAGAAATAAACGGCTATATATTAAGAACAAAATCAATAAAAAAGATTAGAAGTAAAGGTGGAAAAACAGAGTGGAAAGGAAATCTAGATATAGAACTTGCTTTTGAAATGGACGACACAAAGGATAAATACGACACTGCTATTTTGCTTTCTGGTGATAGTGATTTTTCTGTTCCAATTGATAGAATTAAAAAAGCTGGGAAAAGAATTATTGTTATGTCTACAAGGGGGCACATTTCTAAAGAATTATTAGAAAGAGCAAAGTATATTGATTTTAGAAAATTAAAACAAGAAATATCTAAAAACATTAAAATTTAAACAAAAAAATCTGGCGCTACCCGTGAAGGTACGCCAGAGTGTCATCACAATTTGATTATAGCAAATTATAAAACTGTGTCAAGGGGTGTCTAATTATTTTTTAGTGATAACGAAAAAAGACAAATAATTTATGAATGAAGCATTTACATTTAAAAAATTATATCAGGCATATTTGGATTGTAGGAAAACCAAAAGAAAAACTATCAATGCTTCAAAGTTTGAATTTAATTTAGAAAGGAATTTATTTTTACTTCAAAAAGAACTTGAATCAAAAAAATATAAACCCGGTAAGTCAATATGTTTTGTAGTAAAAGAACCATCGCCAAGAGAAATATTTGCCGCTAGTTTTAGAGATAGGATAGTTCACCACATTTTAATTAGAGAAGTGGAAAAGATAGGAGAAAATAATTTTGTTTTTGATACATTCTCTTGTCGTAAAAATAAAGGCACTCTTTTTGCAGTTGAAAGAGTAAATATATTTATTAAAAAAATATCAGAAAATTATAAAAAAGAGGCATTTTATTTACAGTTAGATATTTCTGGATTTTTTATGGCTATTGATCGTAGTATTTTATATTTACTTTTTGAGAAATTAGTTTCAAAACAAAATAAATCTTATCAATATAAAAAGGATATTTTATGGCTGGCAAAAACTATTATTTTTCACAAACCAACTGACAATTATATTATTAAGGGGAGCCCATCATTGTTTGACATTATTCCATCAAGAAAATCCTTATTTAATTCGCCAAAAGGCAAAGGCCTTCCTATTGGTAATTATTCTTCTCAGTTTTTTGCTAATCTTTATTTGAATGAATTAGACCAGTTTATAAAAAGAGAATTAAAATGCAAATATTATGTTCGATATGTTGATGATTTTGTCTTATTTGATCAAAATAAAAGAAATTTAGAAAATTTTGAAAATCAGATTAATATATTTTTACAAAATAATTTAGATTTAAAATTAAACCTCAACAAAACAAAATTACAACCAATAAATAAAGGAATAGATTTTTTGGGATATTTTATAAAAACTGATTATATGTTAGTAAGGAAAAAAGTTATTGCGAGATTTAAAAATAAGTTATATAATGTAAGAGAGGTTAGCATTGAAAAAACTTTAGCAACTATTAATTCTTATTATGG
>CAINMG010000129.1 GCA_903850725.1 Candidatus Staskawiczbacteria bacterium | reverse complement strand
ATTGATATTTATTAAATAATTATAGCACAAAAAAAGAAGCACGTTAACATCTCGCTTCTTTTTTTATTTTGTAATTTTATTTTATTACTTCTACTCCCATATTTTTTGCTGTACCAGCTATTATTTTAGCTGCTTGATCAATATCTGTCGTGTTTAAATCTGCAATTTTCTTTTGAGCTACTTCTCTAAGCTGGGCTTGAGTAATTTTACCAACCATTTTTTTATTTGGCTCACCGCTTCCCTTTTCAATACCAATTGTTTTTTTAATTAATTCTGAAGCAGGAGGAGTTTTAAGTTTAAAAGTATAAGATCTATCTTTGTAAATTGTTACTTCTGCTGGGATTGTATAACCAATTTGAGCTTTAGTAACTTCATTAAACTTTTGACAAAACTCGGCAATATTTAAACCATGAGAAGCTAATGCAGGTCCCACTGGTGGTGCTGGGGTTGCTTTACCAGCTGCAATTTGAATTTTAACTATAGCTTTTATTTCCTTTGCCATATTTTTTGTTTTCTTGCACTATGTAATGACTAAATTTCTTGAGCCAAGAGCAATGCATGATTTTTTTGTTATAAATTAATGTAGCGAGACAAATGAACTTTTTTGGAAGTTGTCCGCCTAGGGCGGGCAAGTTGAGCACACCGAAGTGGCTCAACCGGAAAAAAAGTTTATTTGTCGAGCGAAACTTACGATACTTTATTTATTTGTAATGAATCCAATTCTACCGGCGTATCTCTACCAAACATATTAACCAAAACTTTGATTTTGCCTCTAGCTTGGTCTATTTCTGAAACCTTACCTTCAAATCCTTTAAATGGACCATCGGCAATTTTTACTGTATCCCCAATTACTACATCGATTGTAAATTCAGCCACATCTTTCTCCATCTTACCCATAAGCTCATCAATATCTTGTTTGGATACAGGAAGTGGAGTTGTCCCAGATCCCAAAAATCCGGTTACTCTTGGGGTGTTTCTAACCACATACCATGATTCATCAGTAACTATCATTTCTACAAGCACATATCCTGGATATACCTTTTCTTCTACAGTTTTTCTTTTGCCATTTTTGATTTTTATCTTTTTTTCTTTTGGAACAATTACATTAAAAATTTTATCTTCCATTCCAAGACTTTCAATTCTTTGCTTTAAATTTTTGGCAACTGCATCTTCATAACCTGAATATGTATGAAGTACATACCAATTTCTATCTTGCTCTATTTGCTGTTTTGCCATAACATTATAATTTATTTAAAAATAAACATTTTAATTGCGCTTGAAAATATATAATCTAAACCTCCTAAGAAAAATGAAACAACAATAGTAACAAC
The DNA here is from genome assembly GCA_903850725.1 of Candidatus Staskawiczbacteria bacterium. Taxonomy (GTDB): domain Bacteria; phylum Patescibacteriota; class Minisyncoccia; order Minisyncoccales; family Staskawiczbacteraceae; genus XYB1-FULL-32-11. The sequence continues at coordinate 2,098 of CAINMG010000129.1, read as the reverse complement.
TAAAACAATAGCTGTATATTTTATAATATCATTTTTTGAAAGCCAGGAAACCCTTCTCATTTCCACATAAACTTCTTTAAAAAATTCTTTTATTTTTTCTTGAATATTCATAACAGATACTGATTAATACTGATTTTAATAGATTAATACTGATAAATTATTATCCGCATAAATCCGTTATAATCTGCGTAAATCCGTGTTTTAAAAAATGGCCCAAGGCCACTATGCTTCTATAATAGCCGATACCAAGATATTAGTCAAGCCAAAAACGGCTTTTAGCCGTCTTGCTATTTAAGAGCTTCCCAGATTTTTTCTTCATCAAAACCCCACTCCAACATTTTCTTAAAAATTTTAATGTTTATAAATTTATGTAAATTATGCTGAATAGTATATTTTGCGTGAGTTTGTGGATGTTCTATCCTTATATGACTTCCTTTTCCAAAACCACAATCAATAATTAAGCCCATTTTTCTGGACGCTCGTATCCAATCTTTTTGCGTAATATCAGAAAAACTATGACTAGACATAAATATGCTGTTTTAGTGTTACGGGTTCATTATCGCCCCGTAATAAATTATCATTGCAAAGTTGCGGTGGAATTCCAAAGAATGTAAAAATAGCATCTTTTATAGTAATAGTAATTTCTTTGCTATTCCTACCACCAGTCAAAATTCCTTCGATATTTGTCGATTCTGCAGTCCAAGAACCATCGGGATATTGTTCTATATTAAATTCAATTTTCCCACCGATTTTTTTAATTTCTTTTTTCATAACTAAAACTCGTGCATCAGAAGATTCATTAAAATTATACCCCATTTTACGCAACTGCTGGGCAGAAATATAAATTATTTTGTTTATTATTCTCATATTTTTTAGCTTGTCTTAAGTATATCACTATAAACATATTACGCAATAGTTTAATTAAATTTTGATAAAATCATGTTATTTAGGGGTAAATAATTTTTTTAATTCTTGCATTTTTTCGGGATAAAGTTTTGCTTCAAATAAATTTGGAATTATTTGCTTTTCCTCAAAATTTTCATTTAAAGCAACTTCAATAAATTCTTCAAAGTTTACTAATTTCAATTTAATTTTCTCGCCAGAATCAAGTTCTTGCTCAGCTATTTTCTTTGCACCTTTAGCCACAAAAGTGTAAATATTCCAATCAATTTTATCTATAATTTGTTCTGCTTTCCATAAAATATATTCATCTGCCTTATAACCCGTTTCTTCAAGAAGTTCTCGCTTTGCAGCTTCTATAATATCTTCACCATTCTCTACTCTACCACCAGCAGTTCCAAGAAATAATCCACGATTTGGTTGTTCTTGCTCTGTTAAAATAATTCTTCCATCTGGTAAAACGGGGAATACCACAACTGTATCTGGTCTTTTTAATTTTTCAAAAATTTCTATAGAACCATCATACATTTTTTGTTCCCATTGATATACATCAAAAATTTTACCTTTAAAAACGCGTTTAGCATTTTCTGGAATTGGCTGTCTTGATTTTACTTTTTCAATTTCCATTTTATCTTTCTTTATTTTTTGCTTATACAATCTATCAATCTATAGAATGATAGATTGTGTATTTTATCGCTAACTATTGACAATATTTTATAATATGATATAATAAAAATATCGTTTTTCAGAGTTGAGTGGAGGCTTGGCAAAGCCGAACCCCTTTTACGAAAGGACATTGCCATGTTTGGATTCAGGCAGGATATGATTATGATTCAGGAATGCACCATCTGTAAGAAATCCTCGGCCAATCACGAGGCAAATTGCCCTGTTGGTGCGCTGGAACGGTTGCAAAAAGAACGAATGTTCGTTGAGTGCCCCAAGTGCCACGAGAGTGAGGTGGGTATCAACAAGTCGGACTTCTTCGAGTGCCGTGACTGCCACGCGCAATTCACTTCGGGAAGCTACGCTAGCTCGAAGCTCGGCACCGACGAAAAAGTGAGACCGTTCATAAAAGTGTGTCTAGCGAGTGTATAATCTTTTAATTATTTGTGGTTTTTTTAATTGTTTTGTTAAAATATTGATAGTTAGTTACTGGATATTTCATATAGTTTTTTTCTTCAAATTCTTTAATAATCAT
>CAINMG010000128.1 GCA_903850725.1 Candidatus Staskawiczbacteria bacterium | reverse complement strand
TAAAATTATGGAAAAAATAAAAATTTTAAAAAATACTTTGTTTTGGGGATTTATACTGTGGTTGATTGGTTGGTTTTTAGGAGTTGTCTTGTTTATGGTAGTACCAGCTAATCTAATAGGCTGGGTGATTACGCCAATCGGGATAATTATCACTCTTTGGGTGCTATTTAAAAAGATAGAAAGAGAAGAGTTTATGTGCTTTTTTGGAGTAGGTCTTATTTGGACAATAATGGCTGTGGTGTTAGATTATATTTTTAATGTAAAATTATTTAATATTGAAAACTACTACAAATTAGATATTTATTTGTATTATGCTTTTACCTTTATAATGCCTCTTTTAGTCGGTTGGTATAAAATTAAACTAAAGCCAAAAAAATAAGCTAAATATTAAAAAGCATGAATAAATGATATTTTGTTTCTGTTAACAAAAGTTTTAAAATTTATTTATTATGCAAAAAATATGAACAAAATGTTGGAGGGATTTAAGGATTTTATTTTGCGAGGCAATGTTGTTGATCTTGCTGTGGGCGTAGTTATTGGAGCATCATTTGGAGCAGTAGTTACGGCTCTAGTGAAGGGTTTGCTTACTCCACTTATTGGGGCTGTAGCAAAAGTTCCAGATTTTTCGGGGTTATTTTTTACCTTAAACGGTAGCAAGTTTATGTATGGAGAATTAATAAATGCTGTAATTTCGTTTTTGCTTGTGGCAGCTGCTGTTTATTTCTTTGTGGTTTTGCCGGTAAATAAATTAATGGAAAAAGTCAGCAAAAAGAAAGAAGCAGTCGCAAATACCAAGAAGTGTAAAGAATGCTTAAGCGAAATTCCTTTGGATGCTAAAAGATGTGGCCATTGCACTCAAGCAGTTGTATAAATAAATTAAAAATTAATCAATAATTTATGGATGGAGTAAATAGAGCAAATATTAAAATTGGAGCAGAGGTTGATATTGTTCTTAAAAAAGACCAACCTACAGGAAAATTGACACACGGAAAGGTGGGAAGAATTTTGACTAGTTCTGCAAATCATCATAGAGGTATTAAGGTAATGCTTGAAGATGGGCAAGTTGGTAGAGTTCAAAAGATTTACCCTACATATGAAATAATTAATGGAGAAGAATGTATTGAGGGTTTAATATAAATAATTTATTAGAATTATGACAGATTATAAAAAAGCAATTGAAATTTTATTTTTAATGCTTAAAAAATATAAATTTACTGCACAAGAAAAAAATGCCATTATGACTGCAGTCGGCACATTGGACTGGGGCTCTTTAGCTAAAAATAGAATGACGCGTATAATTAAGCATAAACAAGATAAAAGGAAAAAAGACTTATAAATTAATTAATAAATTTATGAAAAATATAACTATAAAAATTATTGCAGTAGTTTCGTATATTGCTATGGTAGTGGTAAATTATTTGGCAAATGGTTTGCCTTTAAATAATCGCTCTACTGGTCAAATATCAAATGATTACCCAAATCTTTTTGCTCCAGCTGGCGTGACATTTTCTATTTGGGGTTTAATATACCTTTTACTTTTAGGATATGTAATATATCAGTTTGCAAAAAAAGATCAAAAAACAGAAGAGGTAATCAAAAAAATAAATCCATTTTTTATTGCTACATGTCTTGCTAATATTTTATGGATATTTTCTTGGCATTATGATGTTATTTGGCTTTCAGTTTTAATTATGCTTTTATTGCTTTTTTTGCTCATTAAAATTGCTGATATTATCAATAAAGAGCAATTTATACCACAAGAAAAATTCTTTATTTATGCACCATTTAGTATTTATTTTGGTTGGATAACTGTTGCAACTATTGCAAATATTACGGTATTCTTGGTAAGTATTGGCTGGAATGGTTTTGGAATAAGAGATTTTATTTGGACAAGTATAATTTTACTTGTAGGAGCTATTATTGGTATTTTAAGGACAAATAAAGATAAGAACATTGTTTATGGCTTGGTGCTTGTTTGGGCTTATCTTGGAATATTGCTTAAGCATTTATCAGCAGAAGGTTTTAATGGACAATATTCTAATATAATTATCACAATAATTTTATGTTTAGTTGTCTTTGTATTTTTTGTGGGTAAAATATTTTATAAAAAATTAAAAATTAAATAATATGTTTACAAAACTTTATATTACAGCTTTAATAGTATTTTTTGCTATTGATATGGTTTGGCTGGGAGTAGTGGCTAAAGATTTTTATCGCGCGCAAATAGGGCATCTTATGAAGCCAGATGTTAATTGGATAGCTGCAATTATCTTTTATTTGATTTTCATAACAGGTCTTGTGGTTTTTGTTATTACTCCAGCTATTGAAAAAGGCCAATGGACACATGCTTTACTTTTTGGTGCTTTGTTTGGTTTTGTTTGTTATGCTACATATGATTTAACTAATTTGGCAGTAACAAAGGATTGGCCTATTTTGGTAACTATAGTTGATTTGGCTTGGGGAGCAGTGCTTGCATCTTCAGTTTCAACTGTAACTTATTTTATTATAAGTAAAATTATATTATGAACTATTTTTTAACAACTGCTTTGGTATTATTTTTCTATATGAGCTTTTGGTTTATGGTTTCTTTGATAAAAAAAAGAAATGATATAGCTGATGTTGCATGGGGAATGGGATTTGTGCTTTTGGCTTGGTTTACTTTTTTTACTGTAGAGCAAAATGGTTTAAAATCAATATTGGTTAATTTGCTTGTTACAATTTGGGGTGTTCGACTAGCATGGCATATTCATTTACGAAACAAAGGTAAGGCAGAGGATTATAGATACTTGGCTTGGCGCAAAGAGTGGGGCAAATGGTTTTATATAAGATCATATTTTCAAGTTTATATTTTGCAAGGATTTTTCTTATATTTGATTGTTTTACCAGTTTTAATTATAAATAAAAATTATTCAGATTCTATAAATGTTTTAGATATTTTAGGGATTTTAGTTTGGCTTTTAGGGTTTACTTTTGAAGTAGTTGGAGATTGGCAATTAGCAAAGTTTATTAAAAATCAAGAAAATAAAGGCAAAATATTACAAACCGGACTTTGGAAATATACTCGTCATCCAAATTATTTTGGAGAAGTAACTTTGTGGTGGGGAGTTTGGCTTTTGGCTTTGAGTTTCCCTTATGGAGCCTTAACTATTATCGGACCATTAACAATAACTTTTTTAATAACAAAGGTATCTGGAATACCTATGCTTGAAAAAAATATGCAAAGAAATCCTGATTTTATTGCGTATAAAAATAAAACAAGCATATTTATTCCCATGCCCCCAAAAAAGTAATTAAAAAACATAAAAATAATATTCCAATATTCTATTGAATGTTGGAATATTGCAATTAAAAAATATCAGGTTGTCATGCGACAACCTAAAGTTATCCTAACATATGTTAGGATGAATAAAAGCAAAGATAAAAAAAAGTTTTTGATTAATAATTTTTGATTTGAATATTTTTGTATGAAAACAGCCGCACTTTCCTGTAGGATTGTGCGGCTTTGATGCTTAATTGCCATATTTGTGATAAATCATAATTCGGCATGTGGGCTATTGCATCAGAGCCCCTTTTTCTACATGAGCTCGGCTGCACAGGGTTCGCACCACTTGCGGCACTCTTCCTCCTGCCCGGGGAAGCACTTGCAGACTTCTTGGTCCACAGTGCACATTACGTAGTATTCGCCCACGATGCGCAGGTGAAGCGAACGCTTCCACAGACCGAAGTCGGACGTGATGAGATCATTCCGGAACTCATTCCACTCGTCGATCGCCAGTCCGCCGGCCTGAAGAAAATTGCACTGATCGAGGTGATCCTCCAAGAGCTTTTGGGCCTTGAAGACCTCGTTGCTGAGCTTGCAGATTTTCTCCGAATCCTCCTTGGAAACGAACGGCGTCCAAGCAGGGACGAGGGAGCACAGAGCGTTAATCGCCATGCAGACCTCGTCGAAGCGATGGAAGAACGAGCGAACGCCCATTGCCCAATCGCTATCATCGTGACTGGGATCGGGCAACGAGTCGCGATGCAGTTCGGTCGCCTGGGCGAACCAAGCATCGGCCGAGAAGCTCTCGCAATGGGCGAGGACTTCCTGGTAGATATTCTTGATTTCCGAGCGGACGAGCTGGTCGAGATTTTTCAGCGCCTCGATGTCGGTGGGCAGGAACCGCCGAATGCGACTCCAAATCACCAACAAATCGAATGCGAACTGGACCCGCGACCCCGTATCGCGGAAATGCGGCCAATCCTTGACACTGATTTCCGCCTCTTTCACGATTTCTTCGAACAGCGTTTTTGTTGCCACGGCAGTTCTCTCTTGTTCGAGTATTGGAACAGTTTTCGCTTGCCAAGCGTGCCGTCTTTCATCGGCATATTACGCTCTGTGTTTTAGGCCCAGAGATGCCATGTCTTTTGTAAAGAACTTCCACTCTCTCAACTCCGAAACAATTTTCGGAACTGAGAAGTAGAGGGAAGCGTGGCAGCGAACTGCGACGCTTCCCCTTGTTTTTTGCACGACCGCTTGTTAGGCAGGCTGGTGCTGTTCGATGGCGGGCCCACAGAAACGTTGCCAATCGAAATTCTTCATCTTGTAGACGATGACCACCGGACCGCTGTCCGCCCAGTCATACCACTCGTTTGTGCTTTCGACGATGTAGTCGATTTCACGATCGAGAAGTTCTACAAGCTGATTGCCGATCAGTCCAGCCTCTCTTACCCAACCACCCCCAACGTAGGCAGTATCCTTGTAGTGCGCATCCTTGAGACGAAAAATTTCGCCAGGACACACGACCCAAAAATTACGAAACCCCGCGTTGTTGAAACTTCCTGCGTCGTAGTTCCAACTGCCCGGCCTCGCCTCGAGGAGATTTCGATCCACACATTGGACTCGAATTTCCTCAATAGTCTCTGCCGACAAATGTTCACAGGCAAAGAGTTTGCGAAGGAATGGGAACTCACGAACCATGCTCTCAAACTTCGAAACGTTCACGACTTGACTCCTTCTCCCATCTCGGGAAAAAAGATTTTTACCTCTTTCCAAGATCCCCTTGGCGCGTGGGCAAAATTACGCGTTATAGTTTGTGAGAAACCCCACAAATTAACTATGTATTAATTATAGCATAATTAAACAAGCTTGTCAAGGTATTTGACAGATTTTGTGGGTGGGGCGTGTAAACAAAAAAATGCAAGAATAAGTTGCATAGGGGCGTATAAATTAGTAGAATGGAGTAAAATGGAATAGTAAAATTAAATAAT
>CAINMG010000127.1 GCA_903850725.1 Candidatus Staskawiczbacteria bacterium | reverse complement strand
ATGTTTGCTGACCACGAATTGCCGACAATGCTACATCGGACTTCTGCTTTGAGGTAAAAACTTTTTTCATGTTTTTTGATTTCATTATACTCTAATTTTCTATCTTATGCACCTGTTCAGTTTTCGCAGTCCACCATAAAGATTAAAAAATAAAGAGCCAAAAGAAGAAAGCTTAAGTGATTTTGGTTCTCAAGAATCTCAAGAAGACAGAGAGACAATAGAAAAATTAATTAAGAAAGTATCTCAACAAGCAGGCATTGTTGTAGACACTTATTTCCCAGAAGAATTCACCGGAACATCAAAATATTATGAAAATTATGGTAATGAAAGAGTTAAAAGTTCTGTAGTAAAGAGTGGTATTATAATGAACGACAGATTTGAGAAGCATTTAAGTAAAGATAGAGATTTTAAAGTACCAGCAACATTCAATAATTATCTTCAAAGAAAGGGTGTAAATGAAAGCATATGTATTGATCGTTATACGGTTTGGGATGGGAAGCAAGAGATAGTTCCAGGGAAAAAAGGTTTAAAGATTTTTGGTTGGCAAACATCACTATTTTCGACTCCAGACAAAGTGATTACATCAAATGGTGAAAAAAGTTTACCATTTAGAGATTTAGTTGATAATTCGGGGCCAGAGCAAAAAGAAGAAACTTATACATTTGATTATCAAATTGCATACATTGGCCAAGATTATAAAGATAAGAGCAATAGAGCGGGCAAAAAGTTCGCAGCGAAAATTTATTTGCCAAAATCAACTGCAATGGAATTACAAAAACAAATAGATGTTAATCCCACAATTGTTCGTGAAATTATTGAAAAAATGGTAAAAGAACAAATATTAAAAGAACATTCTGACGCTTGGGAAAAACCCATGACAGGAACTGAAAGGGGTAATAAATATATTTCTACTCCTATGAGGCCACCTTGGGAAAAAATGGATCAAATGGATGGAAGTGGGGGCAAATTTTTAATATATAATGGTGATAAGGATGAAAGCAAAATTATAGATGTAAATGAAAAATAAAGAGTTTATTTAAAATTGTAATATTAGTTTTTAAATTATTTTGTATAGTGACACAAATTACTATGCAAATTAATTTTACTAATTGCAAACAAAAAAATGTCATTTAAACCAGATTCTATGCCTGTGCCTCAAATGCAGGAAGGTGCAAAAGATGAAATAAAAGCTGAATATAGTAAAAAAGAAGCAGAAAAAAATCTTGATGAGCTTTCAGAATTAACTCGAGGTGAAGTGATGTTTGTTCTAGAAACAATAGCTCCTATTATTGAGGATAGATCAGATGAGGACAAGGAAATGGCAGAACAAAGGGCCTTAAAAGAGGCAAAGCAGAAGAAAAGAGAAAGATTAGAAATGGAAATTAAAGCAAAGGAATGGAAGCCCGGCGAAGGTGCCCCAGAAGACCCAGAAGAAAGAATAAAAAAATCAGAAAAGGCATGGAAAGAAATTAATGCCCAAAAAGAAGCTTTGAGAGAGGCTGATTTGGCAGAAGCCGAGAGATTAACACAACAGCTTAAAGTTCCGGGAACGACAGCAGAAGAAACAGGAGCAGAAGGTCAAAATATGGAAAGAGAAACAAGACAATTAGCAGAAACTTTTTTAGAAAAGACAAAAAAAATTGTTAATGACCAAGCTGGTATCGCATATCGTATAAGAGGTTCAAAAAACTTGGTAGATAAGCTTATCGAAGATTTGAAAGTTATTAGAGAACAGATTGTCGATGGTCAAGGGGACATAATACCAGCTCAAGTTGAACTTAAAAAAGTCGATATAGAGAGAAAAATAAGAATGATTGATGCAATAGAGGGAAAATTTCAGGCAGCATTAGGTGCATCATAATAATTTAATTTATTAAATTTTATGTCAGAACAATTACAAAATAGAAACGATCAACCAAATCCAGCTGATCAAATTATTGAACAGGAAGCACAACCAGATAAAAAATCGGGCGGTGTTTCTTTATCGCCTGCTATAAAGGAGTTAGTAAAAGAAGCTAGAAAAAGTTTCGAAGCAAGGAAAAATAAAGATTTTGTGGCTGAAGCAAGACTGGATGTAATATCACTAAAAAATCCAGAAAATATAACAAAAAATGAGGCTGAAAGATTGGCAAGAGAAAAATTGGAAGCTGAAAATAAAGAATTGGAAGGGAAAGTTAAAAATCTTTTGCTTAAAATTATGGGATTTATTTCTAATGAAAAAATAATTCGCTCTCTTTTTGTAGGTGATATTAAAAATAGAGATGAATGGGCAGCTATAATTGCAGGGCTAAAATCTTATAAAGCAAAGATAGAAGAATCTCCAGTAGAATTTCTAAAAAATAATAAAGATGCAATAGATATTCTTACAACGCGAGTTGATGGATATTTTCAAGAACTGGAAAAAGCAAAAACTGATGCTGATGCAAAAGCAGAAGCTGAAAAAAAGAAAGCTTCTAAAAGTCAGCCAGATAAAGATATTGATGGTGAAATTGGCACAAGAACTCAAGAAGAAAAAACAGGGGTCTTTAAAAAATATTGGCCAGGATTGTTAACTACTGTTGTTGCTGGGGCTGGCATTGCTATAGCTTCAGTTTTTGGTTTTGGGAAAAAAGATGCACAAGTAAGCACCTCTGAAGCTCCAGACACAAATCCCCCAGCAGTTAAAGCTTCAGAAATTCCTGAAGAAAAAAAAGATATAAATAAAGAATATTTAAATTCATTAAAAGAAAAGGTAAAAGAAAAAGCTGAAAGTTTT
>CAINMG010000126.1 GCA_903850725.1 Candidatus Staskawiczbacteria bacterium | reverse complement strand
ATGTTTGCTGACCACGAATTGCCGACAATGCTACATCGGACTTCTGCTTTGAGGTAAAAACTTTTTTCATGTTTTTTGATTTCATTATACTCTAATTTTCTATCTTATGCACCTGTTCAGTTTTCGCAGTCCACCATAAAGGGTTGGGCCATGAAGTGGTGCAATTCTCGAGTTACTGGGAGGCGCGCGAAGCAGTCCGAAGCGGACAGAAATTTGACGCCGCCTTGCTCGACATGCTCATGCCCGCCGAAGCCCACACTCTTGGCACCGATGGCCAAACCAAGTGGCTTGGTGTTGAGATGGATTTTGGCACTGTCACCGCGTTCGAGTTGGCCCGCCTTGGCGTCAAGCTTGTTGCGGTTGCTACGGACAGTAACCATCACAGCCACCCGGCATCTGCCATGGTGGACTGGTTTGACAAAGAGCACTTCTGGGTCAACCAGGCCCTGGTCATCATTATGCATTCGCCCATGCGTGATGATGGAACTAAAGATTGGGCGGAGGTGCTGAGAATTCTGATAGTGGAATAGATTCCAGCACAAGTAAATTTCTACATACTCTGCTGTCCTTTGGGATAGCAGAGTGTTTTTTTATTTTGGACTCAAATAAGAGATATGGATTTTTTATTTTATTTTTGGTAAGATAAACAAAGATATTTAACTCAATTAAAAATATGGATCAAGAAAAAAAACAATGTCAAAATTGTAAGAAGGATTTCGTAATTGATGCTGAGGATTTTGATTTTTACGAAAAAATTAAAGTGTCTGTGCCAACCTTTTGTCCAGAGTGTAGGTTTATAAGAAGGGCTGTTTGGCGTAATGAGAGAACTTTATATCGCAGGACTTGTGATATGTGTAAAAAAAATATAATTTCGATTTATTCATCAAAATCACCTTACACAGTTTATTGCAATGAGTGTTATCATGGTGATAATTGGGATGCGTTAACTTTTGGTAGAGAATATGATTTTTCCAGACCGTTTTTTGAACAATTTAAAGAGTTTCAGTTACGTGTGCCAAGATTGTATTCAATTGTTTTTAAAAATACAAACAGTGATTATACTAATGGAACAGCATTTAATAAGAATTGCTATATGATTTTCGTAAGTGATGATAATGAAGACTCAATGTATTCTTATTGGCTTATGCATTCAAGAAATACTGCTGATTGCCACACCTCAAATGATTGCGAGTTTTGTTATCAGTGTATTGGTTGCAAGAAATGTTATATGACAAAATTTTCAGAAGATTGCAGTAATTGCCAAGATGTTTTTGCTTCCAAAAATTGTTCAAATTGCCAAAATTGTGTGGGTTGTGTGAATTTAAAAAATAAGAATTATCACATTTTCAATGAAGCATATTCTAAAGAAGAATATTTAGAAAAAATTAAAGAGTTAAATTTGCAAAACCATGAGGGGATAGAAGCTGTTTTGAACAAAGTCCGTCAGATTTCTGCAAACAGTATAGTTAAATATATGCATGGTATTCAAAATGCAAATGTTGTGGGTGATTATGTTTTTAATTCAAAAAACAGTATAGATTGTTTTGGCTCAAACGTTATTGAGGACTGCAAGCATGTAACGTGGGGAGATAATTCAAATAATTGCCAGGATGGATATGTTGTTGTTAATAAATCAACTTTTTCTTACGAACTTGCAAGCTCGGTAAACCTTAACAATGTTAAGTTTTGTTTTGGTTGTCAAAATGATTATGATTCGCTGTATTGCGATTTTTGTGAAAACTCAAATAATCTTTTTGGATGCATTGGTATCAAAAAGAAAGATTATTGCATACTAAACAAGCAATATACAAAGGAAGAATATGAAGAATTGATTCCAAAAATAATTGAGCATATGAACTCACAGCCATATATTGATAAAAGCGGTATTGAATATAAATATGGAGAATTTTTTCCAGTCGCCTTAGTTCCATTTGCTTATAATGAATCTGTTGCACAAGAATATTATCCCAAAAGCAAAGAGCAGGCACAAAAAGAAGGATATTTTTGGAGAGAGCCAGAAGAAAGAAATTACAAAATAACTTTAGCTACAAAAGATATTCCGCAGACAATTGAAGGAACCAATGATAGCGTGCTTAATGAAATAATTGGTTGTGAACATGAAGGCAAGTGCGATGAAGGTTGCACAACTGCTTTTAAAATTATTCCCGAAGAACTTCAGTTATATCGCAAAATGGGCATTCCTTTACCAAAATTGTGTTTTAATTGCAGACATACTCAAAGATTTAAAAAGAAAAATCCACAAAAATTGTGGCATCGAAAATGTATGAAGTCCGGATGCACAAATGAATTTGAAACATCTTATTCACCCGACCGTCCGGAAATTGTTTATTGTGAGCAATGTTATCAACAAGAAGTTGCATAATTATTAGGAAATTTAAAAAAAATGGAATCACAAAATAAAAATTATATGAAGGATCAAGAAATTGTAAAAATATATTTAGACACCGAAGAATGGCAGTCTTTTGAGTGTAAAAGAGCGGCTATAAGACCAGCGGATTTATTGGAAACCGTTGTTGCATTTTCTAATTCTGATGGAGGAACTATTGTTATTGGACTGGAGGATCCCAAAAAAGCCCAAGGCGAAAAACGATTGCTTGGTATAAGTGAAAATCCTGATAATGTTTCTGAATTTTTAAAATTGATAGATAAGGAAATAGATCCTCCTTTAATATTGTGGACAAAATTTGAGTTGGATATAGAAAATAATAAAGGTCAGCCAGACAAGCTTATGGTAATGAATATAAAGAAAAGCAATGATGTGCACTCTCTTAAAAAAGGTGATACTTTTGTCAGAAAAGGCAGGCAAAATGTGAAAATTGGGTCAACTGAAATAATGCGTCTTAAATATGAAAAAGGATCTATTAAATTTGAAAGTGAAAAATCAGGAATTGATTCTCTTGAAAATTTAGATGATATTTTGTTAAATCAATATAAAAAGGATACATCCGGCATAGGTTTAGATGGTTGGCAATTTCTAAAAGACAATGGTTTAGCAGTTGGAGATAATGGCAAGTTTGAATTAACAAAAGCAGGAGCATTGCTTTTCTGTAAAAATCCGTCGGTTGTTTTAACAAGCAAATCCGGAATCAAAATTTCTCATTATTATGGCACCAAACCAACATATAGCGGTAAGCCAAATTTTGTAACTCGTCCATTCACTATTGAGGGTCCGCTAATGAAACAAATTGAGGGGGCGATTGATTACTTCAGAGGCATAGTGAAAAATTCTCCGCCAAAATTAAGTGGTGCAGGGTTTATTCCAACATTTTTAATACCGGAATGGGCGTTCCAAGAAGCTATAACTAACGCAGTTATTCATAGAAATTATTTTGTTCAAGACGATATTCAAGTTAGATTTTTTGATGATCGTGTTGAAATAGAAAGTCCAGGGACATATCCCGGGCATATTACAGTTGAGAATATTAGGACAGAAAGATTTGCTCGCAATCCTTTAATTTTACGAACATTAAATCGTTTTCAAACTGCTCCTAATTTGGATATTGGGGAAGGGGTTGATCGTATGTTTAAGGTTATGAGAGAGAAAAATCTATATGAGCCACTTTTTTTACCTCCAACAATAAGGCCAAATACAGTTTTGTTGATGCTTCTTAACATTTATAAAGTTGAATATTGGGACACTGTGAGTAAATATCTAAATGAGAATTATCGCATTACAAACAAAAAAGCACGTGAAATAACCGGAGTTCAAGATGTGTTAAAAATGTCAAGGTTATTGCGTGGTTGGTTAGATAAGGGGCTCTTGGAAAAGATTGGAAAGGCAAAAAAAGATTGCTATTACAGGAGGCCAGGGCAAGAGATTCCTAAGGGTTTATTTTCAAGGGGGGTTGATAATAAAATGAGAAGAAATGATTCTCCCTTGTAAATTGATGGATTTTTGAGTATTTTATTTTCACGAGAGTGAAATTAAGAATAATTTTGATAAAGTTGTGAGAGTATTAAAAAATAATTGAAATATGCAACAAGAAACAAAAAATTGCCAAAATTGCAAAAAGGACTTTACTATTGAGTCTGATGATTTTGCATTTTATGAAAAAATGAAAGTTCCTACGCCAACATTTTGTCCAGATTGTAGATTGCAGAGGAGGCTGGCTTTTCGTAATGAAAGAACGCTTTATAAAAGAAAGTGTGATTTATGCGGAAAAGATATGATTGCCATGTATGACAAGGATGGTGGAATTATAAGTTACTGCGGAGAATGTTGGTGGAGTGACAAATGGGATGCTTTAAGTTTTGGCCAAGATTATGATTTTTCACGACCATTTTTTGAACAATTTTCTGAATTATTAAGAAAGGTGCCACACCAAAATCTTGTGGGGATTTTTTCTACATGGATAAATACCGAATATGCCAACATGAACCACGAACTAAAAAATTGCTATTGGCTTTTTAATTCTGATTACGATGAAAATTGTTTGTATTCAGAAGAAGTGGAGCATTCTAAAGATTGCGTTGATACCACAATGATGGAAACTGTAGAATTAGTTTATGATAGCTTAAATTGCACAAAGTGTTATCAAGCTTTTTATTCTGTTGATTGTGAAAACTCGCATAATATATGGTTTTCTAAAAATCTTTCTGGTTGCTCAAATTGTTTTGGCTGTATTAATTTAAGAAATCAGTAATACTGCATTTTTAACGAAAAGTTTTCAAAAGACGAATATCAAGAAAAAATTTCCAGTTACAAATTAAACTCCTATGCTGCTGTCAAAAATTTGAAGGAAAAAATTGCAGAATTTTTCCTTAAATTTCCTCATAAATACATGCACGGAGTTAAAAACTTAAATTCTAGTGGAGATTATATTTCTAATTCAAAATATGTAAAAAATTCTTTTATTGCGACTGCATCAGAACATTGTAAATATTGTATGTGGTTGATTGTTGGAGGGAATAAGGACTGCTATGATTATACGCAATTTGGCGAAAATGGTCAGCGCGTATATGAGGCAATGACATGTGGTAAAAATATTGATTCTGTGATTAATGGCATTACTGTTGTTGAAAGCCAAAGAGTGCACAATTCAATGTTTTGCTTTAATAACTCTGATTTGTTTGGTTGCGTTAGTTTGCGTAAAAAACAATACTGTATTTTAAATAAGCAATATACCAAAGAAGAATATGAAGAGTTGGTTCCAAAAATTATTGAGCATATGAATAAAATGCCTTATACGGATAAAAAAGGCAGAATATACAAATATGGAGAATTTTTTCCAACAGAAATTTCGCAGTTTAATTACAATGAAACATCTGCTCAAGAGTTTTTCCCCATGACAAAATCAGAAGCAGAAGCACATGGCTATTCTTGGAAAGAACCAAAAGAAAAGAATTATAAAATTACATTAAAATCTCAAGATTTGCCAGACAGTATTTTAGATGTTAAAGATGACATAACTTCACAAATTATTGAGTGTGAACACAAAGGGCAGTGTAATGAACAATGCGCTACTGCATTTAGAATAATTCCTCAAGAATTACAATTTTACAAATCACAAAATTTACCAATACCAAGATTATGTCCTAATTGCAGGCATTATCAGCGCGTCAGAAACCGAAATCCAAATAAACTATTTTTACGTAATTGTGCAAAATGCAATAAAGAAATTGAAACCAGCTACGCACCAGATCGCCCAGAAATAGTTTATTGCGAGCAATGCTACCAACAAGAAGTAATGTAAGTTTAAATAAAATATATTATGAACACAAAATTACAACCAAATGAAACAGCGGTTATTGTTCTGGATATGCAGAATGATTTTTGTGATTCAGAAGGAGCTTTTAAACAAGTGCTTGGTCGAGATCCTTCGGCCATACAAGAAATGGCCGAAAGGCTAGAAGCTTTTCTTAATGAAGTCCGAGAGCAAGGTTGTAAAATTATTTTTAGTCAGATGATGAATGATGCCGAAGAGTCGCCAGATAATTTAAGAGAACGCCTAACAGCAGGCGTTGAGTCTGATGCGAGCGAGTGGCCGTTTGGGTTGAAAAAAGGCTCATGGGGTTATGAGCTTTACAAGTTGAAGCCAGAAAAAGGAGATGAGGTTCTTGAAAAGAAATATTTTGATTTTTTTAGCAATCCTGAATTGAAGAAACATCTTGAGAAATCTGAAATTAAAAATTTAGTAATTTCAGGAGTTTATGCTGAGATGTGCGTTCTTTCAACTGCATCACGTGGTTTTACTGAGGGTTATAGGATTGTGGTTTCAAAAGATTTGATCGCAACAACTCCAGATAAAGAAAAATTAAAAGAATTGGTTCAAGAATTAATGGCAGGATACTGTGCTGAAGTTGTTGAGTCAAAAGAAATTACTGCAGAATTGAGAGGAGAGACAAAAGAAGAGGTTGATAGAGAAGTTAGGGCTTCAAAATTAAGATAAATTAAATAGATATAATTAAACAAAATAATAAACTATGAATAGCGAAACAAAAGTTTGCCAAAATTGCAGAAATGATTTTATTATTGAGTCTGAGGATTTTACTTTTTATGAAAAAATGAAGGTACCGGCACCGACTTTTTGTTGGCTTTGCAGGGCACAGCGTAGGATGGCTTTTAGAAACGAAAGAGTTTTATATAAAGTAAAAAGTGATTTTAGTGGAAAAGATATTTTTAGTTCATATTCACCGGATTCTGGTTATAAAGTTTATGAAAAAGAAGTTTGGTTAACTGATCAATGGGAGCCAATGGATTACGCTCAAGATTATGATTTTTCGAAACCATTTTTCAAGCAATTTGATGAATTGCTTCACAAAGTTCCCCTTAAAAATTTAAACGTGGTTAATGGTGTAAAAAGCGATTTTAGTAACAATGCCACTGATCCAAAAAACTGTTATCTTTGTTTTAATGCAGGATATATTGAAGATTGTATGTATAGTCACGGTTTGTCTAATTGTCGTAATTGCGTAGATGTTTCGCATCTCTCAAAATGTGAAACTTGCTACGATAGTTTTTGGCTGACTTCAGGAAACAAAAATATTGGATGCAACAACTGCGAAAATTCTTTTAATTTGTGGTTCTCTAAAAATTGTGTTGGATGCTCAGATTGCGTTGGTTGCGTTGGATTGAGAAATAAAAATTACCATATTTGGAACCAGCCATATTCTAAAGAAGATTATAAAGAAAAGTTAAACGAACTAAACCTTGGCTCTTTTGATGGTTATCAAAGAATAAAATCAGAAGCTCAAGATTTTTGGTTAAAATTTCCTAATAAATTTATTGAAGGCACTCACAATACAAACGTAAGTGGAAACTACATCAGTCACTCTAAAAATGTAAAAAACTCTTTTATAATTAGGGAGGGAGAGAATTTAAAATTTTGTCAGTATCTTCAGGAAAATGGGCAAGCTAAGGATTGTCATGACTGGTCAATTTGGGGCGATAATGGGCAAATGGTGTATGAATCCCATGCCTGCGGTCTTGGTGTTCATAATATTGAGTTTTGCTATAACGTACAGGAAAATTGCAATAATATTGAGTATTCGTTTATGTGTCAGTCTTCGTCAGATTTATTTGGCTGTGTAGGTTTACGAAAGAAACAATATTGTATTTTTAATAAACAATATACAAAAGAAGAATATGAAAAGTTGGTAGCAAAAATTCGTGAGCAAATGGACCTTGTGCCATATATAGACAAGGTAGGTAGAATTTATAAATATGGTGAATTCTTTCCTACAGAAATTAGTCCAGTGGGTTATAACGAGTCTATGTCTCAAGAATATTTTCCAATAAATAAAGACGAGGCCATTAGTAATGGTTATAAATGGCGTGATACAGAGGATAGAAATTATAAACCAACAATTGAAGCAGAAGATTTGCCTAACAATATTAAGGACGTTCCTGATTCTATAACTTCTGAAATTATTGCTTGCGCACATGCTGGTAAAAATTGCGATCAACTATGTATCAGCGCTTTTAAAATTACCGCTGATGAGCTTAACTTCCATAGAAATTTAGGTGTGCCACTACCAAGACTTTGTCATAATTGCAGAACATTTGAACGCTTAAAACAAAGAACAGGACTTAAACTTTATTTACGAAATTGTGCAAAATGCAATAAGGAAATCGAAACAGCATATCGCCCAGATCAGCCAGAGATTGTCTATTGCGAACAGTGTTATCAACAAGAGGTGGTATAAAATAAAGTTAACAAAATACTATGAATCAAGAAATTAGAGTATCTCAGAAGGCTATTATTGTTAATAATGAAGGAAAAATTTTAGTCTTGAGAAGAAATAAAACAGCTTTATCTGGGCCACTCTCTTGGGATTTGCCTGGTGGCGGACTTGATTTTGGAGAAGATGCACACAAGGGAATAATCCGTGAAATTAAAGAAGAAACAGGTTTAGATGTGACAAAATTAAAGATATTAGATGTGAGCTCTGGATTTAATGAACTCAAAGAGTTTTGGTTTACTGCTTGCTATCTTATAGTTGCTAAAAATTCTGATATAAAAATTAGTAATGAGCATGACAGTTTTGAGTGGGTATTACCCAAGGATATTCAAAAATTAAATATGCCAGTAAGTTTCAAAAATTTTGCTAAAACATTTGAAAATAAATGAAAAAAGTAGTTAATCAAAACAAGTTAATAAAAGAGCTAAAAGAGTTAGCTAAAAAGACGTTGGATTCAAACGAGCGGTTTCACGATTATGGCCACGCGATTTCTGTTTTCAATAATGCTAAGAAAATAATTGATGGCGAAAAAGCTCATAAGAGAGTAAATGTTTTAGTTGTGTTAACAGCCTGCCTTTTTCACGATATTTCCAGCGAAGAAAAGAATGACTCATTAGAAAGTGCCAAATTAATACCCGAATTGCTTGCTTCTGTGAAAGATTTTCCGGAAGATTTGGTTAAAGATGTCCAAAGGCTCGTAGTTAGCATTGAAAAGGGAATGATGAGCGAAAACAATTTAGACGAAATTATTATTAATGAAGCGGATAGTTTAGAGGCTTTATCCAAATTGTCTATTTGTAGAGCATTTATGATTTACGGTAAAAGAAGCTTGAAGGTTAAGTTTGCGATTGAGGATTTTAGAAATTATATAAATAAAAAATACAAAGAACTTAACGGAGAAAACCATACCAAAACAGCCCAGAAAATTTGCAACAAAAAAATAATGCTTATTGAAAAGTTTTTAGATGATTGTTTAACGGTATATAAGGACTAAGAAATTAAATATATTTAAAAAAATAAAATTATGGAGCAAGAAACAAAAATATGTCAAAATTGTAAAAAAGACTTTACTATTGGGTCTGATGATTTTAACTTTTATGAAAAAATTAAAGTGCCGGCTCCCAACTGGTGCCCGGAGTGTAGACTTATTAAACGTTTGTCGTGGAGAAACGAAAGAAGTCTTTTTAAGAGGAAGTGTGATTTATGCGGGCAAGATAAAATTTTGATTTTTCCGCAGGAGTCACCATATAAAGTTTATTGTTATCCTTGCTGGTGGTCGGAAAAGTGGGACGCCGAAAGTCATGCAAAAGATTATGATTTTTCGAAACCTTTCTTTGAACAGCTTATGGAATTGTTTCTCAACGTGCCGAGATTGGGAATTATCCTAAGGTGGTCTGCGTAAACTAGACAGCAAAAGTGGAAAAGATAGATGGTTTTTCAGAGTACAAATTTTAATAATTTTTTATGATTTTTTTAAAAAACTAACTATTTAAATGACTTTTAAGGGCTTTAAAATTTTGCAATT
>CAINMG010000125.1 GCA_903850725.1 Candidatus Staskawiczbacteria bacterium | reverse complement strand
ATTGCAAAATTTTAAAGCCCTTAAAAGTCATTTAAATAGTTAGTTTTTTAAAAAAATCATAAAAAATTATTAAAATTTGTACTCTGAAAAACCATCTATCTTTTCCACTTTTGCTGTCTAGTTTACGCAGACCACCTTACAGACTCGGCAGAACTTATCAAACACATCTTGCCGGACATTGGGCAGGCCATAGTGGCCATTCTTCGGGTCAACGGCGAATTGTTGGTTGTCCAGCAGTTCCGCCAAATCCGAAGCTAACTTTCCCTGAATCCCGTGTTGCTCAACGAACTGAGTGTAACTCATGACATTCCTCTCTATGTGTGGGCTTACTTTTGGCTCCGCTACGCACGAAACCTAGGATTGCCCGAAAAGTGCATGTTTTAATTATAACAAATAATTTCAATTTGTCAAGATTTTAAGCTAAACAAAAACCACTTCATAATAAAACGGTTTTAGTTAAAACATATTTTGGGAAATTTCCCCAATAGTGAAAATAATAAATTTTTATCCTGACATATGTTAAGATAATGTTTTATTAATTTTTTCAAGCAACTTCATTATTATAGCACGATTCACAATAAACAATTTCAGGTCTTTCGGGAGCATATGATGTTTCAATATTTTTATTACATTTTGCACAATTTCGTAAAAATAATTTTACAGGATTACGATTTTTCGTGCGTTGATAATGTCTGCAATTAGGACATAATCTTGGCAATGGTATATTTTGGGATTTGTAGAATTGAAGTTCTTGCGAAGTTATTCTAAACGCAGTTGTACATTGTTCGTTGCATTCACCTTTATGTTCACATCCAATAATTTGTGAAGTAACATCATCTTTCACATCTAAAATACTGTCAGATAAATCTTTTGAATCAACTGTAATTTTATAGTTTCTATCTTTCGGCTCTTTCCACGAAAACCCTTTTGATTTTACTTCTTGTTTTGTCAAAGGGAAAAACTCTTGTGCAGAAGTTTCATTATAACTAAACTGCGAAATTTCTGTCGGGAAAAAATTCTCCGTAGCGATATTCAATTCCCCGCTTATCTACATAAGGCACATCATTCATGTGCTGAATAATTTTAGAAACAAGCGCCTCGTACTCCTCTTTGGTATATTGTTTGTTAAGTATGCAATATTTTTTCTTTTTAAGACCTACACATCCAAAAATACTTGAACAACCATGAATTGAAAAACTATATTCTACGTTATCAGAATTTGTCCAAACTCCCCAATTAAGTTTGCAATTAGATATTCCATCACCGCTTTGCAAACATTCGTATGATAACTCCACGTTATCTCCATAATGAGTAAAATCATAAGTTGTTTTTAATGGACCATTGGCAATGAAAGAACAAAATTTTGAATCCTCTAAATTAGCGCAACCGAAACACGTTTTTGCGTTTTTAGAATGCTCTAAATAATCTCCGCTAACATTTAGGTTTTGCAGTCCAAACATAAATTTTTTAGGAAATTTTTTCCAAAAATTTATTACAGTTTCTTTAAAGCGTTCAATTGCTTTATAAGAGCTTAAATCCAAAGAGCTAAGATATTTTTCATATTCTTCTTTTGTATATTGTTTATTAAAAACGCAATAGCTTTTCTGGCGTAAATTTACGCATCCAACGCAATTATTGCAACCCTTCAATCCAAAAGAAAAATATACATTCATGCAATCTTCGCATTGCTGACAATGAGTGATTTTATAACAATTAACGCAAGTAATTGACTCGTAGCAAAGTTCACATTTACGCGCCATTGTAAGATCCAAGGAATCTTTTGAATGATAAACCCCACTGGCGTAAGAAATATTCTCATCAAAATTGCCATCGTATAAAAAATAGCAATTTTTTAAATTATCAGCCATATTGCAATACTGAGAATT
This sequence comes from Candidatus Staskawiczbacteria bacterium, assembly GCA_903850725.1. Taxonomy (GTDB): domain Bacteria; phylum Patescibacteriota; class Minisyncoccia; order Minisyncoccales; family Staskawiczbacteraceae; genus XYB1-FULL-32-11. The sequence goes on along the minus strand of CAINMG010000125.1, from coordinate 4,154 downwards.
TTTAAGAGTGGGAGCTGTGACAAATAAATCCATAGCAGGAACCTTTTTACATAATTCGTAAAATTGCGTCAAAAATGGTTTTGAAAAATCTATATCCTGCCAATGATCAGCAGCTTCCCAGCCATCTCCATACCAACAATCGCCACAATAGACAACATTATTAAAATCTTTACTGTATATGGAAATTATTTTTTTCCCGCAAAATCCACACTCCCTATTATGAAACCCATTTTCATTGCGCCACGCCAAGCGACGCTGTAAACGACACTCAGGGCAAAAAGTTGGTGCTGGCACCTTTATCTTCTCATAAAATGCAAAATCATCAGACTCAATTATAAAGTCCTTTTTGCAGTTTTGACAATTTTTTGTTTGGCTTTCCATAATGTTTTTATACTACTTCATTTTGATAACAACTCTCACAATAAACAATCTCTGGCCTATCTGGAGCATAAGAGGTTTCAAACTCATTTGAGCATCCTTGCTTCATGCATTTTCTATACCATAATTTAACAGGGTTTCTTAACTTAAACTGTTCAAAATTTCTAGTATTTGGACATTTCCTTGGTAAAGGTAGGTTAAATTTTTTGTATACCGCCAATTCGTCCGGAACAATCTTAAATGCCATAGTGCACTGGTGTTCTTTAGCTTTTTCTTTATCTTTATCCCAGGCTTCGCAAAGTATTGTTTCTTTTAATATCGAATCATTTGTCTCAAAAATAGTATCTGTCATCTCATCCCACCTTTTTGTTGGTACATATCCTTTATCGGTCATCTCTTGCCATGGATATTTCAATTCTTCAGCCATATTTTTGGTAATAGGAACATATTCTTGAGCAATTGACTCATTATATGTAAAAGGCGACAATTCTACCGGGAAAAACTCTCCATAAAAATATTTTCTACCTGCATTATCTATATAGGGCAACTCTTTCATCTGCGCAATAATTTTTTCTCTTAATTCAAAATAGGTTTTTTCGTCATATTGCTTATTTAATATACAATATTTTTTATGACTTAATGATATGGATCCAAAGCAATTTTCAACACCAAAAGAATCAATTAAATATTCTGTACTTGAATTATTCTCGCCATTAAGTGAAAATAATACCCTTGAAGAAAAATCAACGTTATTAGATTCATATCCCAACTCTCCTCCACTTACCCCAAACGCATCCATGGTATCCTTTTGTCCTCTTAAGCATTTATAAATGTATTTATCATTCTCACCACCTTCAATAAAAAAAGAGGCATGAACGTTTTTGGAATTGTAAATAGAATCTCCAGAAACATTAGAATTATGATCGCCAACTGAGAACCTATGGATTGCCTTCTCTTGTATAGTTTTTCTAAATTCTAAAAACCTCTTTTGAAGCAATTCACGTGAGCTGAGAACACTGTCTTTAATGCGTTTAAAATCTTCTTTTGAAACCGGCTGGTTAAAAACATGATAGGTTTTGTTTCTAAGATTGTAACAGAAAAGACAGTTTTGACAGTTTCGGCAGTCATACAAAAAAGCTGAATCAGTGCAACCAGTACAATTTTGAGAAAAATGCGTTTGATAACATTTATTTATATCGACAGAGTGCAAGCAACCTTCGCAATCTTGCATAAAAGAACAATTCCAGCAATTTTTGCTACCTACTGTACTAGCATCATATCCACAATTTTCATTAAACGCACTTCCAAATACCAAATAACAATCTTTTAAATGAGCCGTGTGATTGCAATAATCGCTATTTACATTCTGCGATGCATATAATGCGGGTCTGGGAACTTCTCGCTGTAATAAAATAAACTGTTCAAAAAAAGTTTTTGAAAAATCATAATCTCTTCCAAATTTTGTAGAATCCCATTTGTCACCCCACCAACATTCATGGCAATAAACTGGAAAAGAAACTTCTGGTTTAAACATGGAAATAATAGATTTGTTACACAAACTGCAAGTTCTTTTATGCAAAGACCTCTCATTTCTCCAAACCAAACGTCTTGGAAACCTACACTCTGGGCAGAATGTTGGCGCCGGTACTTTCATTTTTTCATAAAACTTAAAATCATCAGGCTCAATCACGAACTCTTGCTTGCAATTCTGACAAACTTTTGTTTCTTGATCCATAGTTTTGAATTTTTTAATTTAGTTTTTATAAAGATTCAAATGTTTTAGCAAAACTTTTAAAACTTTCTGGCATATTTAACCCTTGGATTTCTTTGGGTGATACCCACTCAAAACTATCATGTTCCTTGCTTATTTTTATGTCAGGATTTTTGACAACCACAAGATAGCAAACCGTAAACCAAAATTCCTTAAGTTCGTTGAATCCAGAGTTTATGTCTAAAATTTCCAATTCATTTACATCTAAGCCCGTTTCTTCCTTGATCTCACGAATTATTCCCTTGCGTGCGTCCTCTCCAAAATCAAGTTTACCACCAGGCAAATCCCAAGACAACGGCCCAGATAAAGCTGTTATATTTCTTCGCATAACTAAAATTTTTCCTTCATTATTACAGATAATAGCTTTTTGAGACACTTTAATCTCTTGATCCATATTTATTATTAGCTATTCCAAAAAATTTTGGAACAGTTCATTAATAGTACTTCTTTGTTTGTATATAATTTCTATACTTTAATTTTCGATATTTCAATCAACTAGACTTTATCTACAATAATCTATTATAACATACTATTCCAAGTTTTTTTGGAATAACATATTTGATAATTCTTTGGGGAAATTTACGGAATTTATTGAATATAATCTGTTTGATAAATGATTTCGTGATTGTACTAGGTTTGCCTTCCGTAAAATTGCTAAATCACCCGAAACACTACGAAAAGCATGATTAGTTATTTCAGCCAAATCCCCTACTGACATTTTTTTATTTTTATGCAGAAGTTTTTAAATCAAAAACCTATTCTCACTCGCCACAGCTTTTAAAACTTGTAAAATTTCTTTATCATCCATAAAAAAATAATTATTTTTTTAACTTATAATTTAATCTTTATTTCAATTATATGCTATTCCAAGTTTTTTTGGAATAGCTTTTATAAATTTCACACTAGACCATTTTCCTGACGTCACGAAAATGGTTATCAATCTATTATTTTTTTAAGCAACTTCTTGGGATTTCTTTTCCACAAGTTGTTTAATTTTTTCTTGGAAACTATCAACTACTTTCTGCAATTCATCTTTGCCTCTAAATTTATCATCTTCGGAGATTAATTTATCTTTTTGGGCTGTTTGAATTTTGTTCCAACAATCTTCTCTTAAGTGCCTTATTGTTTTTCTTGATTCTTCAGCTTTTTCATTTAAAATTCTAGTTAAAGTATTTCTATATTCTTCTGTAAGCAATGGTAAATTAAGTCTTATAATATTTTTATCTACAACTGCAGACATTCCAAGACCAGACTGCGAAATAGCAGTTTGAATTGGTTCTAAATAGGAGCCATCCCATGGCTGAATAACTAATTGATTTGTAGCAGGCGCTGAAATTGAACCTAATTGTTTTAATGGAAATTTTTGTCCAAAACAGTTTACTTCAATATCTTCTACCATTGCAGGTGAAGCTCGTGAAGTTCTGATTTTGGCAATCTCCTGCTCAAAAAATCTAAAGGCACTATCAAACCCTGGTTTTGCTTTGTCTATAAGTTCTTTTGATGTCATAAATTTTAATTTAATTTTAATTAATTAATAATTTATCTTATCATTATTTAATCTTGCAGTAAAGAGTATTTTTTGCAAAGAAAAAGTGGCTTTGCGTAAACGCAGAACCACTTAAGTTTTTGCCTCAGCGAAACCCTTTCCGCCAAGACCTACGACGCGACCGCCACGGGCTTCTTGCCCATGACCTTCTCAACAAGGGCGGGTGTCGGAAAGATGACGTTTCTGCCATCAACCTCCTCGATTCGGAATAGTCCATCAGCCACAAGGGCATGAACCTTTCCGAGAACAGCCTGTGGACCAAGAACGAAGACCGCCGTAAACGGGACTTCCTTGCCCGCCCTTTCGCATTTCTCCTCATAGTATGGTGGACTGCGAAAACTGAACAGGTGCATAAGATAGAAAATTAGAGTATAATGAAATCAAAAAACATGAAAAAAGTTTTTACCTCAAAGCAGAAGTCCGATGTAGCATTGTCGGCAATTCGTGGTCAGCAAACAT
>CAINMG010000124.1 GCA_903850725.1 Candidatus Staskawiczbacteria bacterium | reverse complement strand
TTTTCTCCTGATCGCTCAAAGAGATCGCCTTGATATCCACCTCTCCTTCCGCAAGGAAAAGAGGAGTTAATTGCTCGCCAGCGTAAATGCCAGAACCATCCTTGTCTTCTACGACCCAAAATAAGTTGTATGCACCACGAACAATTCCAATTTTCGCGATCTCTCCAATAAAAAACAGAACAAAACAATTTTTTTGCAATTTCTGAACCATTATTGCTCTCCTGAAAAACGACGAGAAAAACTTACGCGACACCAACTAAAATATTACTCTTAAAATTAAATTTGTCAAATGAAATTTCAACTAAAATCAAACTTTTTTGAGTTTGTAGATTACATATTAATAAGTTACACTAATAAATATTGCTATTCCACATTTTCGTGGAATATACTATAATAATTTAAATAGCAAGTAAAAACTATGAATAAAAAAGAGTTGATAAAAATTTTAAAAATAATTTCTAACGAATGGAGAGCTTTAATTTTGCTTTACTTGATTGAGAACAAAGAAGCTTATGTGGGAGATATTGCCGAAGCTGTAAACACTTCTTTTAGGAATACTTCAAAAAGCTTATCTATTTTAGCCAAAAATAATTTAGTTAGATCAAGAAAAAAATTTGTGAGAAAATATTATTCTATAGATACAAAAAATTTCCCAAAAGATTTATTAAACATCTTCAAAAATTGTCTATAAGAACTATTCTACAAAAATGTAGAATATCTACTTGCAATCAAAATACAAAAAAAAGCGGCTTCGGCGGTGAGGCACAAAGCGCGCTATGAAACAATAATACCGAGTCGAAGCAAGAATCACTTTGGATAAACCTGACAACCCAGGCCATAGTAAACATTACCTATGAGAACAAGGCAATCCAAGGGCTTCTCTCCTTGTCCATCCCAGAAAAATACAGGAGAAAAAGACCTTGTTTCTTTTTTGAGATAGTATTGACCACCGTGGTCAATTACGAGCTCGCGTAACTCCTGGTCCTCTGTATCAACAGTAGAGCTAGGAATCCCTTGAAATTCAGGAAATGCAAAATAATACTTTTGATCAATTATCACCGCGTCATGGCGTTCAGCCTTGACCGAACCTGGCACAACTCGTCCAGGTCTTTCTTCGTCAGCATATTGCTGAGCAGAGCTACGAGCATTATTACGATTCCTAAAATAAAGAAGATGATCCCTGGATTTTCTTCTTTTACTACCGTGACTCGTGAAAACTTGGTAAACAGCTTTCCAAAGAATTACCTTTTGCACAGAATTTCTCCTTGTTCTCGGGGCACAAAAATGATACTATAATTATCTTATTCCTAAAAACTTATTTGTCAAATGAAATTTCAACTAAAATCAAACTTTAAGCCCACGGGCGATCAGCCAACTGCTATAAAACAGCTAACTGGCAATTTGAAGAAAGATGTTAAGCATCAAGTGCTTTTGGGGGTGACGGGCTCTGGCAAAACTTTTACTATGGCAAATGTGATTGAAAAAATACAAAAACCAACTTTAATAATTTCTCCCAACAAAACTTTAGCTGCCCAGCTCTACCAAGAGTTTAAAGAATTTTTCCCAAACAACGCAGTGCATTACTTTGTTTCATATTATGATTATTACCAGCCCGAAGCTTACATACCCCAAACCGATACATATATAGAAAAAGACGCCAAAATAAATGAAGAAATAGACCGTATGCGACATTCCGCAGTGCAAGATTTAATTTCAAGAGATGATGTGATTGTGGTAGCTTCTGTTTCTTGCATCTACAATATTGGAAGCCCAGAAAATTATAAAGGGATTTCTTTTGAAATAAAAACTGGCCAAAAAATAAAACGGTCAGAGTTTATTTTGAAACTCTCTGATTTGCAATATCAAAGAAATGATTTAGGATTTTCCGCCCAAGGCGCCAATGCCCAAGGCAGGCCCGCCTCGGGCGTGGGACCAGCCTCGGGCTGGAAGCCCGGGATGTTTCGAGTGAGGGGAGATTTGGTGGAAGTAAATATAGTTACAGGCACAGAAATATTACGCGTAGAATTTAGCAATGACAAAATCTCAAAAATCTCAACATCCGAGCCGAGCGTTTCTACAAACTACAAACTACTCACTACAAACTATCGCTTATTTCCTGCACATTTTTGGTTAGCTCCTCATGACAAAATAAAGCTAGCAATTAAAAATATACAGAATGAATTAACAGCAAGACTAAAAGAATTAAAAAAGCAAAAAAAACTTTTAGAAGCCGAGCGCCTAAAGCAAAGAACAAATTATGATATTGAAATGCTTCAAGAAACTGGTTTTTGTTATGGTATTGAAAATTATTCAAGTCACTTAGAATTTAGGCCACAGGGGCAAGCACCATTTTCTTTGGTTGATTATTTTAAAATTAAAGATGCTGGATCTTTAATTTTTATAGATGAATCACATATTTCTATTTCGCAAATTAGAGCCATGTCTATTGGAGATAAAATAAGAAAAGAGACTTTAATTAATTTTGGGTTCCGCCTGCCTTCAGCTGTAGATAATAGACCTTTAAAATTTAATGAATTTGAAAAAAGAGTAAAGCAAGCAATATATGTCTCTGCTACGCCAGCAGAATACGAAATGCAAAAAATCACAAATCACAAATCACAAATCACAAACCCGTTTCTAGTTGAACAGATTATACGTCCAACCGGTTTACTTGAACC
>CAINMG010000123.1 GCA_903850725.1 Candidatus Staskawiczbacteria bacterium | reverse complement strand
CATCGTATGTGAAATGCGATGATTTTTTTTGCGATTTTTCTTCATTTTTATTTGTGTTTTTCATAGCTTTGATTATACATCAAAGCGTTCGGATTCAAAACAGAATTTGCTGGAGGTGAAAAATGTTGTGGTTTTTGTTAATTTTAGCTGTCTTTTGTATTTTAGACAGCTGACAAGCTAAAAGCCGAGCGTGGAACATAGTTCTCGCCCGGCTTTATTTTTTTATTTGTGATCTGTGAAAATCTGTTATTAATCTGTGTGAATCTGTTTTTAAGTAAATGCTTCTTCTTCGTCATCTTTACTCATTACTTCTGAAAGTGTTTCAATATTTTCTAAAGCAATTCCAGCTCCACGCACCACAGAAGTTAATGGATCATCTACAATCTTACAAGGCATTTTGGTTTCTTTAGAAATCAACACATCCAAATCTTTAAGCATAGAACCTCCGCCAGCTAAAAATATTCCATCAGTCATAACATCAGCTAAAAGTTCTGGAGGAGTTTCTTCAATTGTTGTTTTGATAGCTGAAACAATTTGCCTTACAGATCTTTCCAGGGCGCGCTGAACATCGTCATTAAAAATAACAACTTCTTCCGGTAAGCCAGTAACCAAATTCCTACCACGCATTGCCATTTCTTTTTTTTCTTTGCTTGGCATAGCAGAACCAATGCTAATTTTAATATGTTCTGCAGTTCTCTCACCAATTAAAAGTTTATATTCTTTTTGAGCAAATTGTATTATATCATCATTTAATTTGTCCCCAGCCACACGCAAACTACGTGAAACTACAATTCCTCCCAAAGAAATTACCGCCACTTCTGTAGTTCCCCCACCAATATCTACAATAAAATTACCTCCAGCTTCTTGTATTTGAAGCTTTGCTCCAATAGCAGAGGCCAAGGGCTCCTCAATCAAAAATACTGTTCTTGCACCTGCATTTTTAGCTGCATCCCTAACTGCCTTTCTTTCAACTTCTGTTACTCCACAAGGGATTCCAATAATCACTCTAGAAAAACCTCCAATACCAAACAATTTTTTTGATGAAGCAGAAGCTTTTTCAATAAAATATTTAAGCATTTGTTCAGTTACTTCAAAATCAGAAATAACTCCATTTACCAAAGGGCGAGTAGCTGTAATGTATGAAGGAGTTTTGCCAACCATTTTCTTTGCTTCTTCCCCGATAGCCAAAATTTGTCCTGTTTTATTATTTACCGCAACTACAGAAGGCTCATTAATGATAATTCCCTTATCTTTTACATAAACTAAAGAATTGGCTGTTCCCAAGTCAATTGCCATATCTACAGTCATCATTGAAATTAATTTCTTAAACATATTATTATTTTTATTTTTTATTTAAGGTTTTTAAAAGCTGGCTTATCTTTATAATTTTTGCGTCTTTTTTTGATCTTTCCTTAAGCTCTACAGAATTTTTGGCTATTGTTCTTTCAGACACAATTACTCTGTAAGGGATGCCCATCAAATCAGATTCAGCAAATTTCTCTCCAGCTGATTTGTCCTCCCTATCGTCATATAATACTTCAATGTTTTCTGAAAGTAAAGTCTTGTATATTTTATCAGTTGTGGTCTTAACTTTACCCTTTCCTAGACAAATCAAGTGGACCTTAAATGGCGCCACACTTTCAGGCCACACAATACCTCTTTCATCATTATTAACTTCCACAATTGTTCCTAGTAATCTTCCAAGACCTATACCATAACAACCCATTATAACTAACTTTTCTTGGCCATCAGTATCTTTAAACTTTAAATCAAATGGCTCAGAATATCTTGTTCCCATTTTAAAAATATTTCCCACTTCAACTGCCTTCTTTTCCTCGAACTCAGAATTTTGACATTTTGGACACTTATCATTTTCAGCCTTAATTTCCTTATTTATAGCAAGCCCACATTTACTGCAAACATAAATTATGTCTTCACCTGCAGAAGTAATTGTTTGAAATTCGTCTGAATATTTTGCAAAGCTTCCACCCGAGGCAAATGTTCTATAAGTTTGTTTGCCAATTCCACACTCTTTAAAAATATTTAAATATACTTTTACCAATTTATCATAATATTTATCCAAATCTTCTTGGCTTGCATGAAATGAATATAAATCTTTCATCATAAATTCACGAGTTCTTAAAATTCCACTCTTTGCGCGCAATTCATTTCTAAATTTATTTTGTATGTGAAAAACTGCCATTGGCAAATCTTTGTAAGACAAAATTATTTTTTTAGCTAAGGGGCTAACCACTTCCTCATGTGTTGGAGCTAATGCATAATCTTTTTCTCCAGCACCTTTTAATTTAAATAAAATATCTAATGTATTCCATCTATCAGTTTTTTCCCAATTTTCTTTTGGATTTAAAGCTGGCATAAGTAATTCCTGCCCGCCAACAGCTATCATATTCTGCCTTATTATATTTTCAATTTTTTTGAGTACCAAAAATCCCAATGGCAAATATGAATAGACTCCCGCCATAAGTTGATCTACAAACCCAGCTCTCACAAGTAAATCATGCGAGATTGATTCTACTTCTGCAATTTTATTTTTATTTATTTTGTAAAATAATTTTGATTGTAACATAAGTTTAAAAATTAATTTTATTACCTACTTAGACTTGATTGCATGAAGTCCCAGAATCTGGGAATATCAAATCTAATAGTGATAAATAATGATAATGCAATTAAAATAAAGAAAAATACTGCTGTGATTATTTGTTCTACTCTTACAGGCACTGGTTTGCGCCAAATTTTTTCAATTATTAAGAAAATTAATTTTCCGCCATCTAAAGCTGGAATTGGGAATAAATTAAATATAGCAATAAATACAGAAATTGATCCTATAAAATACAAGAAAAATCCCACACCCATATTAGCTGCTTGAGCTAAAAACACAGTAATCCCCAAAGGCCCAGCAAATTCAGCACCTGCTGGAGCGCCCTTACCTGCAAATAACATTGAGAATGTTGTATATAATCCCTTTAAAGCTTCTATAGTTGTAGTCCAAGTATAAATAGCGCCATCAATAGGAGCCATATACCAAGCAGATTTGTTGATAATAGTAGCCATTCTTTGCAAACCAATCCCAGTAGAACCTTGACCTGCTGGAGGGTTTTCGCGTGGAGTTAAACTAACTTCTTTTACACCAGAGCTATTTTTAACTGTTAAAAAAACTTCTTTAGCTAAATTATTTTTTATAAAATCTTGATAACTTTTGACTGTCTCAATTTTAATTATTTCAGAACTTGAACTTCTAGCTTGTAAAATAATATCACCTGCTTGAATGCCAGCGTTTTGAGCTGGTGAATTTTGACTTGTTGAAATAATCTGAACTCGAACATTTGTTAAGCCATCGGCTGGAGCATCGGAAATTGGTAAGTCCGCTCCAATCATAAATACAACTGTAAAAATAATATAACTTGCAATCCAAAAAGCAATCACTCCGCCCAAAATAATTAGCACTCTTTTCCAAATTGCTTGCCCCACAAAACTGCGGTAATCATCTACTCCACCTTCTTCGCCATAAATTCTCACAAAAGCTCCAAGTGGCAGTAAATTTACAGAATACAAAGTCTCACCAAACTTCTTACCAAAAAGACGAGGCGGATATCCAATACCAAACTCATCAACTCTTACCCCAAATTTCTTAGCTATTATAAAATGCCCAAACTCATGAATAACCATCAACGCCACTAAACTAAATAATGCGATTATAAGTGTTAATATCATAAATTTATTTATTTTTATTATTTAT
>CAINMG010000122.1 GCA_903850725.1 Candidatus Staskawiczbacteria bacterium | reverse complement strand
GCCGACAATGCTACATCGGACTTCTGCTTTGAGGTAAAAACTTTTTTCATGTTTTTTGATTTCATTATACTCTAATTTTCTATCTTATGCACCTGTTCAGTTTTCGCAGTCCACCATAGGCTTGTGGAACAACTTACTCTTACACAGTCAAACACAGGAACGTAGATACAACACCAACAAGCACAATCTCCACCGACCAAATCACCTCAACCTGTGCCGGAGGCAATGCCATGCAGTTAGCCAGAATAATAGCACAAGCACAACAACCAGCGCAACTAACACCGCAACCCCAAGCCCCAGAACAAAAACAAATCCTAATAATTCAAATCAAAAGCAAAATTGCAGAATTAATACAACAGCTAATTGCAATGCTTCAAGCGCAGATGGGGAATATATAGTCAATAAATAGAAAGATACAAAATAAAGATTGACATGGTTTTTGGATTTGATATAATGAAGATGAACTAGAAATTTGTTATGAAACCAAAGGGATTGGGCGATTTTTGGTCAACAAGTGTTGACCCTTCACCATTAAAGTAATAGACCTTTTTTAATAGAAAATATGTTTTTGTGATGGTGAAGGGTTGACATTTTAAAATAAAAGAATATAATAGATAATATATTCATAATTGCACCAAAAGTGCAAGAAACTCGAGTGCTAACTCGGGGTAAACAATATTAAAAAGAAGTGGCCATATTTCTTCTTTAAAAAATTTAAAACCTTCGCCTATTTAAAAAAGGCATTTTTTGGTGAAGGTACCTTAACCCGTGTTGGGTTTTTTGTAGTTATATTAGCAGAATTTTTAAAATAAAATATGATAAAAGAGTTTTTAAAATGGATATCTCTAAAAGAGAAATTGCACGGAAAAGAGCATATTCCTCCATTTTTTAAGGAAGGAGAAATTTGGTGGTGCCACTTTGGAGAAAATGTTGGCACTGAAATGAATGGTAAGGGTGATTATTTTACAAGACCTGTGCTTATTTTAAAAAAGTATGATAAATTTTCTTTTATGGCAGTTCCCTTAACAACCAAAGATAAAAAGGGCACATGGTATTATACTTTTATACACAATCAAAAAACGCAGACAGCGGTATTAGCACAATCAAGAGTTATTAATTATAAAAGAATTAAGGAATTAGTTGGAAAAGTTGATAGCACTGATTTCAAGAATATAAAAAAGGCCTTTATAGACCTTCATAAATAAATAGACCTCTGCCCTTGCGGGCAGAGTCGTGGCGAATGCCAAATATAATTAATTATAGCAAATTATAAACATATGTCAATAGCAAATAAAAAATTAGTTGTAGTAATTATCTTGGCTACAGTTTTAGTTTTTGGTGGAGTTTTTGCTTATCAATATTTTTCATTAAAAAATAATAATCAATCGCAGGTTTTAAATGAAGAACAAAATAAAACTGACGAAACAAAAATAAATGAAACTGCAAATCTTGCCCTGAGTGAAATCGAAGAGTGGAAAACTTACACAAACACAGAATATGGCTTTGAAATAAAATATCCAGAAAATGCTGAATTAAAAATAATTGATGATTATGATTTTAAGAATGGCTGTGTGTCGATAATTTATAATGAAGGCTCTGTTACATTCAAGGGAGATTTAGACAAATCTTATAATTCTATAGGTTGTGCGTCTTTAACAGGGAGGGGAGTTGATAATGTCCGATTAGAAAAAGAAATTTTGATTGTTGGAGAAAAAGAATATATTTTTGATGGAGATACAAATAAAAATCGAGATTATTTATGGATTAATACAAAGTTATCAGAAAAATTGTGGCTTAATTATAGTATTGGTTTTGAAACAATATCAGGTAAAGCCCAAGGGATAGATACTAAAAAAATATTAAAACAGATTCTTTCAACTTTTAAATTCACAAAATAAAATATAACAAAAAATCCATTGCAATTTGCAACAGATTCTTTGTGTGTGGACCTGACGGGAGTTGCACCCGTTTCGTCAGATGCTAAAGCTGACATGCTACTAAATACACCACAGGCCCAAGTCCACACAAATTTATTATAAACAAAAAGAGTCCCTTTTTCAAGAAACCCCTTTTGTTAGCATCTGATGAAGCCAATGATGTTGGCTGTCAGCTTTAATCTTATTATAGCAAATCATAAGCCCTTGTCAAGATTAAAATGTAATTTATTATTAAATCTAGTAAATTTATGCAGAAAAATATTTTCCCGCCACAGCGGGATCCCGTCCGAGGCGGGACAACTTTAATTGGAATTATTATAATTGTTGCTGTAGCAGTTGTGATTTTTGGTGGAGTTTTTGCTTATCAATATTTTGCAGTAAAAAATAATAACCAGTTACAGGTTTTAAATGAAAATCAAAATATAACTGACAAAACAAAAATAGATGAAACTGCAAATCTTGCCCCAAGCGAAGTCGAAGGGTGGAAAACTTACACAAACACAGAATATGGTTTTGAATTTAAGTATCCTAATGAGTATTATGGAGAAAAAAATATAATAGTAAAGGAAAATAAATTTTATGTTGGCGGAATAAGTGGACAATTTGTTGAGCTTTTTAATAAAAAAGTTGACGAAACTTTAGAAGAGGCAATTTATAGAATTGTGTTGGATAAATATCCATCGCCAGAATGTAAAATCAAAACAGAAAAATTGTCTGCTAATAATTATCGTGGAGAATACATAAGAGCTGAAATTTATTCATTATCATCTAATTCTAATAATTCGGTTTTTCCAGATAATTCTTTGTGCAATGAGAAATATGCACAAACAAACTGGTTAAGATATTTTATATATAATCCATTGGTGCCAGATAAGTTCGCCTTTTTAGATATTGGACAATATGGAATAACAATAGGAGACAAAAATAACACTTCTTGGCAAGAAACTTTTAAATTTATAAATAAGTAATTAAAATTTTAAAACTTAAATTAAAGTCATTTATTAATTGAAAATTTAATGTCCCGCCTTGGCGGGATCCGCCTTGGGCGGAAAAATTAAAAATTGATAATTGAAAATTTACACAAATGGCTGAGAAACAATTTAAAGTGAGAAACTTTTCAAAGTCCAAGATTACTTATCCATTGCCAGATCTTTTGACAATGCAAAGAGATACTTGGGAAGATTTTTTGGAAGTAAGAATCAAAGAACTTTTTGATGAAATGTCACCAATTAGGGACTATACTGGCAAAGAGTTTGAACTTTGGTTTGGTGATTATAAATTAGGAAAACCAAACTATATAGATGGATTAACTGCTAGAAGAAATAATGATTCTTTGGAATCTCCTTTAAGAGTTAAGATAAAATTAGTTAATTTACAAACAAAAGAAATAAAAGAGCAAGAGGTTTTTATGACTGATATTCCGCTTATGACAGAAAGGGGAACTTTTGTTGTAAATGGAGTAGAAAGAGTTGTTGTTTCTCAGCTTATTCGTTCTCCTGGAGCATTTTTTACAATGAAAACAGCCAAAGCTAAAAAGTTTTTTGGAGCTAAAATTATTCCAAATAGAGGAGCTTGGCTAGAATTTGAAACAGAAGAATCAGGATTTGTGGGAGTAAAAATTAACAGAAAAAGAAAAGTACCAGCTACCACATTGCTTATGGCTTTGGGTTTAAAAGATGTGGCTGAAGTAGAAAAAACTTTTAAAGATGTAGATACAGGAGAAGTAAGATATATTAAAGAAACTTTAAAAAGAGATACTTGTAAAGATCAAAAAGAAGCATTGGTAGAAATTTATCGCAGATTACGTCCGGGAGATTTGGTTACTCCAGATACAGCTCAGGATTTAATATTTAATATGTTTTTTAATTTTGACAGATATGATTTGAGCCGTGTAGGACGTTGGAAAACTTGGCAAAGATTACCAATCTTAATGCCAGACTCTAAGAAAAAAACAAAAGATGGAGATATGGAAATTTCCAAAGATGAAAGAATTTTGATGATTGAAGATTTGGTTGAAGTTGTAAAAGAAGTTATTAGAATGAACAATGATCCTTTAGCTAAAGCTGATCAAGTGGATCATTTGGGAAATAGAAGAGTAAGATGTTTGTCTGAATTATTGCAAAATAGACTTAGAGTTGGAATGATGAGAATGGAAAGAATTATTAAAGACAAAATGTCTACATTAGATCCTTCTACAATTACTCCAATTCAGCTTATAAACCCAAGACCTTTAATGGCAGTTGTAAAAGAATTTTATACAGCTTCTCAATTTTCACAATTTATGGATAATGAAAATCCATTAGCTGAATTAGAGCACAAGAGACGTTTAACAACCACAGGGCCTGGAGGCTTAACCAGAGAAAGAGCTGGCTTTGAAGTTAGAGATGTTCAGCCTTCTCACTATGGAAGAATTTGTCCAATTGAAACTCCAGAAGGACCAAATGTTGGTCTTGTGGGTCACTTAGCTTCTTTTGCACGAGTTAATCCTTTTGGGTTTATTGAAACCCCATATTTTAGAGTGCAAAATGGTAAAATTACAGATGAAATTGATTATTTACCAGCTCAAGATGAAGAAAGATTTGTTATTGCTCCAGCCTCTGTGCCAATTGATGAAAAAACAAATAGAATTTTGCCAGAAGTCCAGCCAGATAAAATTGAAGCTCGCGTAAAAGGAGAGCCTGCTGAAATCGAAATTTCTAAAGTAGATTATATTGATGTTTCTAGCAAACAATTTATTTCAATTGCTGCTTCTTTGATTCCATTTTTGCAAAATGATGATGCTTCTCGTGCACTTATGGGTTCAAACATGCAAAGACAGTCCGTACCTTTGCTTCGTCCAGAAGTACCTTTGGTAGGTACTGGTGTGGAAAGAAATGTGGCCAAAGATTCAGGACAAGTGGTGCTGGCCAAAGCCAATGGAAAAGTTGTGGAAGTTGATGCTAAACACATTAAGTTGTCTTATGAAATTGGAGGTAAAAAAGAAGAGTTTAATCATGAATTACAAACATTTGTAAGAACCAACCAATATTCTTGTTTTCATCAAAAACCAATTGTCAATGTCGGTGATGAGGTTAAAAAAGGAGATGTAATGGCTGATGGTGCTTCAATTTCGCACGGAAGATTGGCTTTGGGTAGAAATATTTTGGTTTGTTTTTTACCATTGCGTGGTGGAGGGTTTGAAGATTCAATCACAATTTCAGAAAAATTAGCCAAGGAAGATGAGTTCACCTCAATTCATTTGGAGGATTTTACTTGTGATGTGCGTGAAACAAAATTGGGCGATGAAATGACAACTTCCGATATTCCAAATGTGGGAGAAGAAAAATTAAAAGATTTAGATGAAGAGGGGATTGTTAGAATTGGAGCAGAGGTTGGTCCAAATGATATTTTGGTTGGAAAAATTTCTCCAAAAGGGGAAGCAGAATTAACTCCAGAAGAAAGGCTTTTAAGGGCCATCTTTGGAGATAAAGCCAAAGATGTCAAAGACACTTCGCTTAAAGTAGAGCATGGTAAAAAAGGAAAAGTTACAAATGTTAGAATTTTCTCAAGAGATTTGGGCCACAAATTAGAGCCTGGAGTAATCAAGAAAATTCAAGTTGAAGTAGCTGAAACTAGGAAAGGAAAAGTAGGAGATAAATTGGTAGGAAGACATGGAAACAAAGGAGTTATATCTAAAATTTTACCAGAATCAGAAATGCCATTTTTAGCTGATGGAACTCCAATTGATTTGGTGTTTTCACCATTATCAGTTCCTTCACGTATGAACATTGGACAAATTTTGGAAACTCACTTGGGTTGGGCTGCTCATAAGTTAAATTATATTGCTATTACCCCATCTTTGTTGGGAGCAAATAGAGAAGATATCAAAAAAGAATTAAAGGAAGCAGGTTTGCCAGAATCAGGCCAAACAATTCTTTATGATGGAAAAACTGGTTTGCCATTCCCAACTCCAATTACTGTAGGATATATGTATATAATGAAGCTTATCCACATGGTAGATGACAAAGTGCACGCCAGATCCATTGGGCCTTACTCACTTATTACTCAACAACCACTCGGAGGAAAAGCTCAATTTGGAGGTCAAAGATTTGGAGAAATGGAAGTATGGGCTTTGGAAGGTTATGGTGCAGCTCACACATTGCAAGAAATGCTAACTATCAAATCTGATGATGTGGTAGGAAGAGCAGCAACTTATGAAGCAATCTTAAAGGGCGAGCCAATAAGAAATCCAAATATTCCAGCTTCATTTAACTTGCTTGTAGCTGAATTAAAGTCACTTGGAATGTCAGTAGAAGTTAAAGAAAAAATCAAAGAAATAAAGGAGGAAAGAAAATAGTCCTTGAAGTTTGAAATGTCCCGTAAAATTTTTGCGGGACAAAATCAAATTTTAATAATTTTATGGAAGACGAGTTAAGGGAAAAATTTAATAAATGGAATGGCAAAAAGCAGGAAATTAATTTTTCTGATAGAACTAAAAATATTCATTTTAGAGAAGGCGATATTTGGTGGTGTTCAATTGGGCAAAATATTGGTAGCGAGTCTTTTGGTAAAGGAGAAGAGTTTAGAAGACCAATTTTGATTTTTAGAAAGTTGTCTGCAGATTTATGTATTGCCCTGCCAATGACATCAAAAGAAAAGAAAGATGGTTCGTGGTTTATTGATATTACATTTCAAAATGAGAAGTCTTGGGTGCTATTATATCAAATTAGGGCACTTAATAAAAAAAGATTTCAGAGAAAAATTGGAGAATTGGACGGAAAAGATTTTTCTAGAGTAAAACAAAAACTCGAGAAATTACTCGAGTTTTCATAGAAGTTATCACCCCACCGAAGTGGGGATCGAAGGGAATATCCCTAAAGTAAGTTAATTATAGCAAATCATAAGCCATTGTCAAGGGGTATATAAAAAAATTAAGTGGTGTAAAATTTTATGGAAAACTTTATACAAAATAAAAAAGTATCAACTTTAATTGGAACTGTGATTATCCTAGCTGTGGCAGTTGCGATTTTTAGCGGAGTATTTACTTGGCAAAAATATGTTGTGAGCAAATACAATTTGTTACAAGTTGTAAAAATTGAAAAAACAGAGTGGAAAAGCTTTTGTTTTAATGGAAATTCTATTTGCTTTAAATACCCCTCTAAGTTTTGTTATGATAAAAATAATTGTCGTGATTTATATGTTATAGATAATCTTGATGCTTTTATTATTGGAGGAAAAGTAAAAAATGGCATAAGTGAGTATATCCAACCAATTGTTTCTATTTATTATGGGAATATGGTAGACAAAAGCACGGCAGAAGAATATTTAAGAACAAAAAATAGCTTACTTAAAAATACTCCAATTCCGTGGACATTAAGTAAAAATGAACTAGTTTTTACTACTACTTCAAAGTTTATGCCAATTTATGCAGCATTTTCAGAAGAAACGGGGTATTTGGTTTGGTTTAAAACTAACTTTGCTTGTTTTTTTGATTGTGGGCAAGTGGAAAAGACTTTTTTGCACAGTATTAAACTTGATACAATTGAAGTTTACAATTAAATTTCACAATAAAATATGAAAAATAAAATTTTTATTTTAACAGCTTTGATGATATTATTAATAGCTCCATTTAGTTCGGTTTTGGCTAAGTGCTTTGTTAATAATAAAGAGATTCCTTGTGATATTTTTTGGAAACAATATGGATTATTTTTAGTAGTTCCATTTACTTTAATTGGGTTGCTTTTAGTAATAAAACCTGATTGGGCTATAAAATTTCAAATTTGGTCGCAAAAAATTGTAGACTCAAAATGGGTCCCAGGAAAAATAATTCCTAAAATTTATAGATTTATGGGCATAATATTTTTAATTCTTGGTTTGATTTTTATTTATTTTATGGTTTTTAATTATGCTAAACCACAAGAAGATTTATCATCAATAGTTTTTTCTTTTGCTAGCCCAAAATATAGTGTTAAAATGGAGTTTAGTAATTCTGCGGTTGGGGATCAAGACAATTATGCTTTTGCTAAAAAAGTTTGTAGTTCTGAGCAAGAGTATAATTCAATCGCTTGCTGGAGGTATGATATAAATCAAGATGCATATTTCTTTGAAGGTCCATCAACATTATTTAGAATGGTAATTATACCAACTGGCGATAAGAAAATTTCTAATAATACATTTGTAGATTATAATAAGCAAGAAGATGGTTCTATTATAAAAACAACTACGGTTTTATCTTTAAGTGAAAGAAGCATAAATCAAATGAATTTTATCGGTTTTAGATCTGTCCAAAGTTATGAACAAGGGGTAGGGTTAAATAAAATAAGTGGAGTAGCTAGTGATTATACTAGTTGTTTGTACAAAATATCACCTGATTATTATTTAGCATATTTAATTGATTCAGAATCAGCTGGGTCTGTAGATGATAATTGTACTCGTCTTGAAAGATTGGGTTTAATAAAAATTAGCGTTAATTAATAATTTATGGAAAACTTTATGATAAATCAAAAAAATATTTCAACATTAGTAGGTATGGTAATAATTATTATAGCAATTATTATTATTTTTGGAGGAGTTTTTGTATGGCAGTATTTTGCCGAAAAAAGTTTTTTATTTAAAGAAGTAACAGAAACAAGGATTGAAGCAAATCAAGTTTCTTTATCAGAATATTTTAAGGGAGCTGAGGCTGGTTATGATACAGAGGTAAGCAAACAATTTTTAATATCAGCGTTAAATGATATTTTAAATTTATCAATAGATCAATTGAAGAACAAAAAATATCAAGATCCAGCTGTAAATCCTACATCCAAGGTGTCGTTTGTAGATATACAAATGGTAATCAATAGATATTTTATTCCAGACGGACACAAAATTTTGGCAAATAATTTTTATCAGGAAGTTAAATCGACGGAGGGGCAAGAAGTGATTAAAAATATTATAAAAGAAATTTCTAACGGAACATTCAATTGGAAAACATATACAAACAAGGAGTATGAATTTGAAGTAAAATACGATCCTATTTTGGATTCATTTAAACAGGAGGGGAATGGAGAGGTCGGCCAGTTCACTTATTTACAGGTGGTCAGTTTTAAAAATGAGTTAAACTCGACAAATTTTATAAACAATCCCCATGGTTACGAGATTGAAGTTAGTAGGAAAAGTATAGACAATTACAAAACGGAAATTGTCGGCCATATTGCTGATAAGATTGATTCTGAACAAGAAGTTTTGATCAATGGCAATTCTTGGACAAAAATTAATTACAAAATATTTTTAACAACAGATTATATTTCAGTTACGACTGCTATTGTTAATCATAACGGGTATGGTTATGCAATAATTGCTACAACAGATGACATTGATAAAATTATCTATACTTTTAAATTTACAAAATAAAATTAAAATTTTTAAAATCAAAAACTAAAATCAGTTATTAATTGGAAATTTGATCATTGTAAATTCAATGAAAATTGAAAATTGATAATTGAAAATTAAATTCAATGAGAGTACTTGATCTTGAATCAATTAGAATAAAATTAGCTTCTCCAGAAGACATTCTTTCGTGGTCTCATGGTGAAGTTATAATGCCAGAAACCATAAATTACAGAACTCAAAAACCTGAAAAGGATGGGCTTTTTGATGAAAGAATTTTTGGACCAGAAAAAGATTATGAATGCAGTTGCGGAAAATATAAAAGAATCAGATACAAAGGAGTTGTTTGTGATAGATGCGGAGTTGAGGTCTGCAAATCCCAAGTAAGAAGAGAAAGAATGGCTCATATTAAGCTTGCTGCTCCAGTTTCACATATTTGGTTTTTGCGCGGAGTACCTTCCAGAATGGGTTTGGTGCTGGATAGATCTAGCCAGCAATTGGAAAAAGTTATTTATTTCTCTAGTTATATTGTAACTAAAGTTGATTCTATAGCGCGAGACAAAATATTGGAAGCTATTGAAGATGAATATAAGAGCAAAGTAAAGAAAGAAAAAACTGAAACAGCTAAAACCGAGTTAAAACAAGCCAGAGAAAAAGCCAAAGAAGAAGTGCTGGACATCAAAGAGCTTCAGATTTTAAATGAATTGGCGTATCACAATTTGTCTTTAAAATATGGAGAAATTTTTGAAGCTGGAACAGGTGCTGAAGTTGTAAGAGAAATATTTTCTAAAATTGATTTAAAAATTACAGTAGAAGAATTGGTTAAAGAAAGTCAAACAACTCCACCAGCTTTAAGAAAAAAAGTTTTGCGCAGATTAAAATTGTTCCAAGGAATGCTTCGCTCTGGAGTAAGACCAGAGTGGATGTTTATGACAGTTTTGCCAGTTTTGCCACCAGATTTGCGCCCAATGGTTCAGCTTGATGGAGGAAGATATGCATCTAGCGACTTAAATGATTTATATAGAAGAGTAATTAACAGAAACAATAGATTAAAATATTTATTGGAGATTAAGGCTCCTTCAGTTATTGTAAGAAATGAAAAAAGAATGCTTCAAGAAGCAGTAGATGCTTTGGTAGATAATGAAATGAGAAAAGGAGTTACTACAACAGCTACAACAGGAGGTAAGCGTTTGCTTAAATCTTTAGCTTCTATGCTTGCTGGAAAACAAGGAAGATTTAGACAAAACCTTTTGGGTAAACGTGTGGATTATTCTGGAAGATCTGTTATTACAGTAGGGCCAGAACTTCATTTTTCACAATGTGGTTTGCCTAAAACTTTAGCACTTGAAATTTTTAAACCTTTTGTGATCAAAAGAATTTTAGATAAAGAATTAGCTTATAACATAAGAGGAGCGGGTAGATTAATTGAAGAAAAAACTCCAGAAGTTTGGGCTATTTTAGAAGAAATAATCAAGGGTAAATTAGTTTTGCTTAACAGGGCTCCAACTTTGCATAGACTTGGTATTCAAGCTTTCCAACCAATATTAACAGAAGGAGAAACAATAAGACTTCACCCTTTGGTTTGTGAAGCTTTTAATGCTGACTTTGATGGAGATCAAATGGCAGTTTATTTGCCTTTGTCGGACGAAGCTCAAAAAGAAGCAAGAGAAATAATGCTTTCTTCAGCAAACTTTTTAAGACCAGCTACTGGACTTCCAGTAATTGGGCCATTTAGAGATATTGCTTTGGGTTGTTACTTTTTAACCAAAATGAAAGAGCCCTTCGACTCCGCTCAGGGCAAGCCAGCAGAAGTAAAATTATTTTCAAGCGCCTCTGAAGTTATTACTGCTTTGGAATATGGTTTTATAAAACAAAATGAAAAAATTAAAGTTCCAAATCCAAAATTACTTGATGAAAATGGAAATGTAATAGATAAAGAACATCACAAAAATATTGAGATTATTGAAACAACTCCAGGTAGGGTTATTTTAAACAATAATTTGCCAAAAGATTATATTTATGTAAACAAATTGATTGATAACAAAGGACTTAAGGCTTTGGTAAGAGATATTGTAGAAAAATATCATGGAGAAAGTTGTATTCAAGCAATAGATAATATCAAAACTTTAGGTTTTGAATATTGTACATTATCGGGAATTTCTTGGGGTATGGATGATTTGGTTGTGCCAAAAGAAAAACCAGCATTGATTTTTCAAGCAGAAAGAGAAGCAGAACAAATTGATAAGCACTATGCTAAAGGTTTGCTTAGCCACGATGAAAAAGTTTCTCAAAAGATTTTAATTTGGAAAGCAGTTAAAACCAAAATTGAAAACTTGCTTCGCACAACTTTACCAGAAGATGGACCAGTTATGTCAATTGTAAATGCAGGAGCCAGAGGAACTTGGGCACAACCCGTGCAAATGGCAGGTATGAAAGGTTTGGTTAATAATCCTTCCGGAGAAATTATTGAACTTCCAGTAAAATCCTGTTTTGCTGAAGGGTTTAAAGTGCTTGAATATTTTATTTCAACTCACGGAGCAAGAAAAGGAACAGCTGACACAGCTTTGAGAACATCTTCTGCTGGTTACTTAACTAGAAGATTAGTTGATGTTGCTCATGATGTAATAATTGCCGAAGAAGATTGCCAAGATAGAAAAGGAACAGAAATTTTGAGGAAAGATGCTAATTTAATTGAGCAAGATTTTGCTTTCAAAACAGTTGGTAGAATTACATTGCAAGATATAATTGGTAAAGACAAAAAAGTAATTGTCAAAAAAGGTGAGCTTATAAATTGGCAACAAGCAAATCAAATAACCAAAGAAGAAATAGAAAAAGTTACATTGAGAACTCCTTTGTCTTGCAAATCAACTGTAGGTCTTTGCCAGCATTGTTATGGTTGGGACTTGGGTAGGAATAAATTAGTAAATCTTGGAGAATCTGTAGGAGTTGTAGCTGCTCAAGCTATTGGAGAACCAGGAACTCAGCTTACTTTGAGAACAAGGCATTTGGGAGGTATTGTGGGTGCTTCAGATATTACACAAGGTTTGCCAAGAATTGAAGAAATTTTTGAATGCAGAGCTCCAAAAGGAGAAGCTGTAATGTCACTTACAGATGGTAAGGTCATAAAGATTGATGAGGAAACAAGAACTATCACAATTCAGCCAGTTGCTCAAGGCAAAGAAGAAAAGAAAAGAAAAACTAAAGATTTGCCAATGGATTATAAGATTGCCAATAGAATTGCAATTTTGGTTAATGTTGGCGACGAGGTTAAGGAAAACCAAGCTTTGTGTGAAGGAAGTTTGGATCTTAAAAAATTGTACAAATCAGTTGGTTTAGAAGAAACTCAAAAATACATTTTAAAAGAAGTTCAAAATGTTTATGCTTCTCAAGGAGTTGATATCAATGATAAGCATGTGGAAATTATGATTCAGAAAATGTTTTCTAGAGTTAAGATTAAAGAAGAAGGCGCCTCACAATGGGTAAGGGGTGAAATTGTAGAAAAACCAATATTCCAAGAAGAAGTTTTGCTTCTTAAAGAAGAAAAGAAAGATATTCCAGTGGCAGCAGAAATATTGCTTGGAATTTCTGAAGTTGCTTTGGCTTCAGACAGTTTCTTGTCAGCTGCTTCTTTCCAACAAACTTCAAGAGTGTTAATTAAAGCTTCACTTGAAGGCAAAGAAGATAAATTACGTGGTCTTAAAGAAAACGTAATTATTGGAAAATTAATTCCAGTAGGCACAGGCTTTATCAAAAAGTAGTGTCATTGCGAGGATCAGTCTCAATTTTTGCGAAAATTGGCTGAGACAGCAATCCAGAAAACCAAAAACCGAGATTGCTCTCGGTTTTTGGTTATTGTAAATTTGCCAAAATAGTGGTTAAATTAGATAATCGATAAAAATTATGATAGAAAATTATGCAAAAATATTTTGATGAATGGAACAAATTAAAAAAAGAAATTGATATAAATGTTGTGGATTTTTCCGTGCAAACTAGACAGATTTGGTGGTGTTCTATTGGCTTGAATATTGGTAGTGAACAAAATGGTCATGGGGAAAGTTTTGAGAGACCAGTTGTTGTCATTAGAAAATATACTTCTGATACTTTCCTTTGCGTCCCGTTAACGACCAAAGAAAAAAGCGGCAATTATTTTCACAAGATGGGGAATGGTGTAGACGGAGCTTCTTCTTTTGCTATTTTATCCCAAGCCAAAGTTCTAGATCGAAAAAGGTTCAGACGTTTGGTGGGGACTATCTCTTATAAAGAATTCCACGATATTGTAGAGAAATATAAAAGTCTAATATAAAAACGAAAACCCGCGGTGAAGCGGGCTTTCTCGGAGGCACTGTCCGTTTGCACGGATGGCCAATGTGTATATTAAGTATAGCATATTAAACCCCCTTGTCAATGGCAAGGTTTTTTTTGTAAAGGCTAAATAGAAATGTCATACCTGCCGGCAAAGTAGAAATGTCATACTTGCCGGATTTTTTTTGTTTTTTTATTTTTTCTCAGCCGATAATATCGGCTCTGTTTTGTTGATTAAAAATCTTCTCCATGGATGATCTTGCGGTGGTTTCCAGTTTTCTTGTTTGCGATTTGTAAGTGCCAGTAATTTAACATCAATTTCTTTCTTCGGCCTTTCTGCTAGTTGCACATAATTAAGGTGATGGTTTTTCAAAGATATTTTTATTTCGCCGTTTAAATGTTCTTCAATAGTTACAGTGTTTTTTTTGTAAACTGTGGTTGGTTGAACTTCTTGTAATTGATAATAATTGTTTTTGAATCTGACTGTGTAGTCGCTACAAACTGTTCTTTCTGATTGAATTGAAAAGATTTGCGTTAATTGACTTATTGTTTTGGTGTCTAACTTTCGGTGCAGGTCAGCTTCTTTTTTGGGAACTACTGCAAACTGTTTATTGAATTTTGGAATAAATATTTCTTTTAAAAATGCGTTGGCTTCACTAATTGTATTAATATTTGCTAATCGTAATTCTTTAACTAATCTTCGTTGAAATGTACCATTCATCTTTTCTACTCGACCTTTAGCTTGTGGGCTGTGGGCGGTGATAAGTTTAACTCCTAACTGATTCATCGCTCTCTGAAACTGAGTCATTAATTCTTTGTTGTCTACAGCATTTTTGTGATTAACTTTGTAAGTGCTAAATTTGTCTAGGTAGATAGATACAGGTAGTCCGTGGTTCATAATATATTCCTTCCAGAATCTGAATACAGCTTCTACTCCTTCATTGTCTTCAAATCGAGCATGAGTTGGCTTTCCTGTGGCGTCGTCAACTGATAAGAGTAGGCATTGCTCAAGCCCTAATTCTTGTTCGTTTCTGCCTTCAAACCAATTGTGGTATGAACCATCGAATTGTTCCATTTCTCCGTAGTTGTCTTTTCGGGCGCGCCAGAAGTGTTTTTTAGTTTCGTGCTTTTTTCTTGCCTTCCAAAGGCCTTCTTTGATCATCAGTTGTCTGACAGTTTCTTTGCTTAAATCTATTTTGTTTAATTCAAGTAACTTTTCTTTTGCTAAAAGTGGATTAAAATCGTGGTAAGTTTTATGTAAATGTTCTTTGGTATTTTTGGTAATTTCTTCACTGGTTTTGCGACTGCTTTCTTTATTGCGATTGCCGTGGATTACTCCAGCAATACCAATATTCATTACAGACGCTTTGATTCTTTTTACTTGTCTGACACAAAGGCCGAGCAATTTTGAGGCTTCTGTTCCATCAATCTTTTTTGCTAACAACTCCTTGATAATTTCGTAGCGTTTTGCTTCTTTGCTTGTCATAGTTATTAGTTGATTTTGATCCATAATGTTTTCTAAATTAATAATATTTAATTTAGATCAATTATGCACTAAATCGTTTACCTATGACATTTCTACTTTGCCCATACTATGACATTATCATTTGGGCGGGACAT